>PABJ01000188.1 GCA_002699105.1 Ectothiorhodospiraceae bacterium
ATGATGTCGAGGCGCGGTACACGCTGCCTCCGCAGTTGGAGTTCGTGAACCCCGCCGATGCGGAGACGAAGTTCATTGCACCGAACCCCCTCCCGGCTGGCGAAACCGGCGTGGCTACCTGGCGCGTCCGCGTGAAACGGCTCTCATTTAACGACCGGACAATAGAGCACAACTGGGTCGTTACCGGAAGCGACGAGAAAAGCCGCGCACTCGATGAGGCATACACAAAGTGCGTTACCATCGCACCGGGAATCACCCCATATCTTGAATGCAGCCTGGCAATGCCGGATTCGCTGCAGCCGGTGTTCGAAACCGGCGGTGTAGCCCCGAATCCCTTCACTGTGACAGGTACTATCACGAACATCGGTCTTGCGGCGAAATCTGTCGGTACGGTAGAACTGAATCTTGACCCAAGTCAGTTTGTATTCGATTCGGCGACGCCGCGATTCCAAAGCCTGAGCGAGACCATTGCACCGGGTTCATCGATCGACATTCAGTGGATAGTGACGGCGCAGTACAGCAATACATCCCGAACACATATGGCGGTTATGCAGGTTGTTGACGATGAATCGACGCTGTTCGCATGCGAATCAAATCTGTTCGTCTCCGAGTTCCCGAATGATCTGTCGTGCGACCTCGCGGTCGATGCGGAAATCGTTTCGTTCGATAAGGACCTGCAGAAGTATGTGCCGGAGACCTGGGAAGTGGTGGCCGACCTGCGCAATGCAAGCGGGGAATTAAAGTCAAGCGTCGATGTTACGCTTGTTCTGCAGGACCCCAAGGGGCTTGTCGAACTCGACGCCGTGACCCCGAACAATACATTGGTACGGAATTTCCAGGACTGGCTCCCGGGCGAAACCCGGCAGGTACGGTGGACACTCCGCACGGTGGGCATACTGAACATCACGGCGCCGGAGGATATCCGCTATTCCATCGGTTATTCGGCTGGCGGGGCGGACTTTGTACCTGCTGGCTGCGAGGTGGATCAGACGATACTGCCGAATTCCTCCCGCGAGCCCAATCTTGAATGCGACGTATTGATGCCGGATACGATCCGGTTTGTCGATTCGGCGTATGTTCCCGGCAATATTGTGATCGGCGTCAGGCTGCGGAACACAGGAACGGGCGACGCCCGGAATGTCAATGTCTCGATGCTGCAGGATCAGCGCTTCACCGTGCTGCATACGCCGAGCTTCACCATACCCCACATCGGAGCCCAGGCAATTCAGGAAGTACCAGCGTTTCGCGTGCGGCTGGTTCCGAGACAAGCCAGCGGCTGGGATACGGTGAAGATCATTGCCTATACCGACGATGGGGCGTACACATCCTGCGAATACCCGGTGTTCATCGAAGCAGTGAAGATTCCCGACCTGACCGTGATTTGCGACACAGAGATCGACTCGATCTTCTACAATTCCTCAACAGGGGAGTTCGAGCCGAGCGAATTCAGCGTCTCCATGAACTTCAGCAATTCCGGGGAGATCATGACGAAGGAGATCAGCGCGACGCTGCCAGCGAACCGGTATTTTGAAATCGCAGACGGCAGCGCTGTGCGAACGCTCCCGGATCTCGCCCCCGGCGAATCGGGATCGCTCGTCTGGCATCTCCGCCCGCGCTGCACTAACGATACAGGCCGCCAGCGTTTGCCGTTCGAGGTGTTCTACCGTGGCGGACTCGGGGCGCAGCTCTATACTACCGGCTGCGAACGGGAAATCTATATTGAACCGTGTACCGGCGCCGGCATTGAAGCACTCTGCGAAGCCCCGGTCAAAATTACCGTGGATGAGACCAGCGGTGCGACGGTGTTCACTGCGCGCGTCGTCAACAATTCGAACGATGCGCTGGACGATATGTCGCTGTTCATCCAGCAGGGGCAGTGGTTCCAGCTCCAGCAGGGAGAGCCGACCGAGAAGCAGGTCGGCACTGTTGCGCCGGGCGATACAGGCACGGCTTCCTGGTTCGTTATTCCGCGAATGGTGCAGGACAGCACAGTTGCTGCGATCTGCGTTCGCGTACTGCAATCCGGGAACGAAGTACAGAGCTGCTGCAGCGATGTGCTTCTCATCCCGGGACAGCTCGGAGAGCTCGCGCTGTTCTGTTCGTCAATCGATACGCTGCGGTTGGACTCCACCCCGGGATTGTATGAGAACGCGCCGTTTGATGCTTGTTTCCATGTAGAGAATCGCGGTTCCATTACAGCCGAAGGCTTGTACGCAGAACTGGAGTATTCGGGGATCAAGAAATCAGTTGTACCTGTGCTGCCGATTCCTGTGCTTCCTATTCCACCGGGCGGAAGAAGTACCTGGCAGTGCTGGAAAGTATTGCCGCCTGTCGCGAGATTGCCTCGCCATGATACGCTTACTATCTCGCTCTATAAGGATAGCGTCCTCATTGCGACGTGCACGAAGATTATCTATGCCGAGGGCAGCGGGACATTGAACGTTGTATGCGACGTATCCCTCGACGGCGGCGATACGGTGCAGACCGTTCGCGGCACCATTCAACGCACGATCAGCGTGGAATTCACCAACCTTGAGTCTACAGCACTGACCGGCGGGACCGCAACACTATCGCGCATCTCCCCTGAGCTTGTTACCCTGATCGATAGCCCGACGAGACCGCTCCCTGCCGATCCATTCCTGCCGGGCGAATCCGTCACCGTCACGTGGACGGTGGAAATTCCCGAGCTTTTCCGCGAGCGCAACCTCATTGTGGAAGCGTATTCTGCGTTCGATAGCGGCGCTGCGCCAGGTTGTAATCGCTGGCTTTCTCTGCTGGGTATTACGCCTGAAATCGATATCGCCGTGCCGCAGGATAATTTTGCGAGGTTCGGCAGGAGAGCACGTATTCCTGTGATGGTTACGGGCGCAGATACGGTTGGATTCTCAAATGTGAAGTTCACGCTCGGATACGATGAGGACCTCATGAGGTTCGACGGAATCTCCACTGCTGGGACGCTGATGGAACTCGGCTGGGATCCGCCTGTGGTGCAGGATCTGCCCGGCGGGGCCGCGTATGTGCAGTCCACACTGCGCACGACACCCGCACGGCTTTCCACGAGCGTCCCGCTCCTGTATCTCGAATTCACAATTAACGACGACCCGCGCCGTCACGATCCGGTCTTCGTCGAAAGCACGCTGCCCTTCCTCTGCGAAAGTGCGGAATGCGCATTCGAAGCATCCGTGGATGGACTGCGGATGGATGCCGCGGTCGGGACCTCGGACGGCACGCTGTATATCACAGGGGACTGCATCATTCCGCTAACGGCCGCAGAGGGCATTACTTCGCTATCGAACACGCCGAATCCGTTCGCCGACCGGACCATGATCACCTTCACGTTGACCGGCGAGGCGCACGTCACGCTGGCAGTGCAGGATATGTTCGGGCGGGAGGTTTGTGCCATCGACGCCGGCTGGCGCGATGCAGGCGAGCATGCCGTGGAATTCGACGCCGGCGGGCTTCCGGGCGGGATGTATATCGTCATCCTCAGTACAGAAAAGAGCGTGGTCGCAAAGAAGATGCTTCTCGATAGATAGTCGAGAGAAGGGATTGTGTCGCTAGCAAAACGCCCATCCGGTTTGGATGGGCGTTTCGATTTTCAGATTGTACGCAGCCGCTAGTGCACGGCGCCTCCCGGCGGTGTGCCGGTAAACATCTGCTGCGGATCGCCGCTGATCTTGATCTCGCCGTGCTTGCGCTCGTATTTCTCAATGTTATCGTGAAGCGCATTGAGAAGCAGCTTCGTATGGACGGGAGTCATGATGATTCTCGACTGTACGCGCGCCTTCGGCACTCCCGGTAATATCCGGGTGAAGTCGATGACGAATTCCGCATTCGAGTGCGTAATTATCGCCAGGTTTGAATACGTTCCTTCGGCTTCTTTTTCGCCGAGTTCGATGTTGACCTGTTGATTCGTTTGGTTTTGGTCCTGATTAGCCACAATGACTCCTTGCTAGTGCCGATGAGCCGGCTAGTTGCCTGCCTTTGCTTCGTCGGCTTTCTTGTACATTTCTTCTGCTTTTTTCGTCTCGCCGGTCTTGATGTAATACTCGCCTGCGACAAGATAGATGCGTTCTTTGTCCTTGCTCTCTTTGAGCGCCGTGGTCAGGAGATAATCGACGTGCGGTTTCGCATCGGCGAGAACCTTATCGGCCTTTGCGCGGAGTTCATCTGTCTTCTCCGGCGATTGCTCCACGTCGTTGCGCAGCTTGGTTGCGTAGATGAGCGATGTGGTAGCGGATTCGAGATAGGCGTCTTCGAACGTCTTATCGAGCTCGATCGCCTTGTTCAAGTACTCCACCGATTTCTCGTAGTCCTTCTTCTCGCGAAGGATGATGCCGTAGATATACTGCGAGACCGGGTCGTTGGGGTTGTTCTTTGCGTTATCCGCAAAGACCTGCTCCTGCTCGACTGCCTTTCCTGAGAACAGGTAGGTGTTCAGGAGGGCGTTGTTGAGCGATGCCTTGTATTCCGTCCGGGCGCTATCGGTAAGAACGGTGTTTTCATCGATTGCTTCGAGGCCGTTCTGTGCCGTTTCGATTGCCATCGAGAACTGCTCCTGCGCTGCGGTGCTGTCGCCGGCCTGGTTCAATGCCGAACCGCGGTCGAGATAGAACCGCGAGAGACGGTTGTATGCATCCGGGTTGCCGCCCATCTGGATCTGCCGTTTGAACGATGCCTCGGCTGCATCCTGGTACTGTACGGACTTCGACTTGTCGTCGGTCACCTTCGCGAGCTCGCTCAGGGCGAGTCCCTGCATCACGTAGCCGTTGTTCTCCGCAGCGCCCTTCGGATTCAGGAATATTGCCGCGTCGTACGCTTCTTTGGCCTCAAGCAGCATTTGCCGCTTCTTCGATGCGATAGGGTTGTTTGAACCCTTTATAAACTGCTGGGTACCGTAATTAAACGCCTCGGCCCAATAGATGTTGACCTCTCTTTTGAGATCTGCCGCGGGTTCGGGGTTGATGTCGCGTGCTTTTTGCACGGCTGCCTTCATTTCGGCGAATTCCTCTTTTGCGCCATGGATAACGCCTTTCCAGTAGTATGCAGTTGCATTTGCCGGATTGGCCTTGATTTCCTTCTGAATCGCGTCCATAGCGAGTTCAAGACGATCCTTGTCCTTGGAGGAGATGTATTGCTGGTAGTACAGTTGTGCGCCGGTGATATTCGGTGAGCTGCACTGGAACCCGAGCGCACTGAGCGCAACAAACACCGCGACAACAACGATGATGTGCGAACGAGAGATGAATTTCATGATTGCCTTCGTGACTTGTACTGCGGAAAAATAAACGTATATCCCACCCGGGACATATCGCAATAGAATACGAAAAATACCTATTCGATGTTCCTTACGCAAGCCCGCAAACGCGCTGCGAGGCCAGCCAAACCCGTCGATCTCGCGCATCGCTGTGAAACCAGCTCGCGGATGCGTATGTTGAATATTTAAGAGAGTTACGCTGCAGCTTGCTATTTGCAGTATTTCACCTATATTTGTCCTTTAGGGCATTCACGGGTGCACCGGAGGAAATGAATTGATTAAACGCAACCCGACATCCGAGCTCGCAAAGGCACAATCGCAGGCAGGCGATTTTTCGAGGGAGAAGCTTCAAGCACTTCTTGCCGTTTGCCGAAACAATCTGCGCTCCTTTGATGCCGATCTGATTACGCGAGCATTTCAGTTTGCTGCCGATGCGCATAAAGAGCATCGCAGGAAATCGGGTGAGCCATATTTTACCCATCCGTACGCTGTGGCGATGATCGTGGCGCAGGAGATCCCGCTCGACGACGCATCCGTCGCCGCGGCGCTCCTGCACGATGTCATCGAAGACTGCGAACACTACTCCTACGACGATGTAGCCAAGGAATTCGGCGGGACGATCGCCGATATCGTCGACGGTGCCACCAAGATATCCAACATTCTGAAGAGCCGCGAGGTCACAAAGGCGGAAAGCTACCGGAAGCTCCTGGTATCGATGATTAACGATATCAGGGTGATCCTCGTCAAGTTCGCCGACAGGCTGCACAACATGCGGACGCTGGAATTCGTCGGGACGGAGAAACAGAAGCGCATCTCCAAGGAAACGATCGAAATCTATGCGCCGCTCGCACACCGGTTCGGTCTTGCACGCATCAAGTGGGAACTGGAAGATCTGAGCTTCAAGTATATGTACCCGGAGGATTACCGCAATCTGAAGGAGCAGGTAAATCAGCGGCGTAGGGAACGCGAAAGTTTCATCACGAAATTCTGTAAGCCCATCGCTGAAAAGCTCGAAGCCAAGGGACTGAAGTTCGAGATGAACGGCAGGCCGAAGCACCTCCACAGCATCTATAAGAAGATGATGGATCAGAACAAGACGTTCGACGAGATATACGACTTGTTTGCGATCCGCGTTATCCTCGATACGAAAGAAGAAACCGACTGCTACGTTGCCTACGCGGTGGTTTCGGAAATTTACACGCCCATCCCCGAGCGGTTCAAGAATTACATCGCGTTGCCCAAGCAAAATGGCTACCGTTCGATCCATACAACGGTCCTCGGCCAGGAAGGCCGCATGGTGGAGGTCCAGATCCGCACGAAGGAGATGCACGATATCGCCGAGCGAGGCATCGCCGCGCACTGGGCGTATAAAGAGAGCATTTCCAACATTCAGCAGAACGCATACGATAAGTGGATTCGCTGGGTGCGAGAGATTCTTGAGCAACCGCCGACCGCAAGCGATGAAGAGGAGCACGCCAAGGAACTCATCGAGGGCTTCAAGCAGAAGCTCTACCAGGATGAGATCGTTGTGTTTACTCCCAAGGGCGACCTCATCGTACTGCCCGCCGATGCAACGCCGGTGGATTTTGCCTTCGAGATTCACTCAGAGGTAGGACTTCATACCATAGGCGCGAAGGTGAACGGCCGTATCGTTCCGCTGAACAGCAAGCTGAAGAGCGGCGATCAGATCGAGATTATCACCTCGAAAAACCACAGTCCCAGCGCCGACTGGGACCAGTTCGTCGTCACGCATAAGGCGAAGGTGGCAATCAGGAAGTGGGTCAACGATCAGACGAAGGTTTCCGTCGAAAAGGGGAAGGAAATCTGGGAACGCAAGGCGCGGAAGCTGAAGATCAAGACGACGGAAGACTTGATGATGCGCGCCGTGAACCGGCTGAACTTCCCGAACCTCTCCCGGATGTACGTTGCCCTCGGCAAGGATGAAGTCTCCGCCGACGACATTGCCTCGGCGCTTGAGGAGCAGGAAGACGAGCGCCCGACGCCGAACCCTGTCTTCAATCCGAAGGCGGATTTCGACTTTTATGCGCAGCATGTCCGGGACCGGCACGGGGTTGTGCTGGAAAACAACATGAAGGATGTGCAGTACGACTTTGCGAAGTGCTGCAGTCCGCTTCCCGGCGACGAGATAATCGGGTTCGTGACGAACGGCCACGGGCTGAAGATTCACCGGCGGGACTGTCAGAATATCCGCCGGCTGATGCACGAAAGCGACGAGTCGAGCCCCATGCGCGATCGGCTTCAGGAAGTGAAATGGCCTCCGCACAGCGATGGAACCTACATCGGCGGCATACGCGTATCGGGGTCCGATAGGCAAGGAATCCTGAATGATATTGCCATGTCGATCAGCAGCTACAAAAACACCAACATCTACAGCGTAAATATCGAGACGTTCAAAACCGGCTTCTTCGGGTCCGTGCTTGTTGCAGTCGAGGATCTGGAGCATTTATACCGGTTGATAGAACGCTTGAAGAAAGTTGAAGGCGTAGAGCATGTAGAGCGATACATCGAAGCATCTTAATCATACACTCGGGTGTACCCCATGAAATCAAAAGTACCTACTCTTACCCGGAAGGATATTGTGCAGCACCTAGCCCGGCAACGTAACGTCAAGATCAGTGAGATCGACGGCTGGGTTGATTCAGTCCTTGAATCTGTCCGGGACCTTCTTATGACAGCAGACCCCGAAATCCGCCTGGAATTGCGCGATTTTGGCGTGTTCGAAGTGAAAATGACCAAAGCGAAACCCCGCGCACGCAATCCGAAAACAGGCGCACGGCTCTACGTCCCGCCGCGGAGAAAAACGCATTTCAAACCCAGCAAGTACATGAAGGCATTCCTCAACAAGCCGCTGACACAGGAAGAAGAGCAGAAGCTCTACGACCGCGAGGCCGATGACCCGGCTGTGCATGCAGAGGATGTTGCGCTTGAGGCAACGCTGGAAGAGCGCCACGATTCAGACACGAATACCGAAATCGAAAAGGAACACCACGTTGTCGGCTGAAGCCGGTCGCGTCCTTGCTATTGATTACGGGAAGAAACGCGTGGGGCTCGCAATTTCCGATGAGCTCCGCATCACGGCGAACGGGCTTCCGACTATGGACAACAAACCGGGGCTCGTGCGCAGCCTTGCAAAGATCGTTGCAGAACGGGAAGTACGGCATATCATCATAGGTATGCCGTATTTGGCATCCGGCGATGAGGGCAATCTTGCTGCCGATATCCGGGCGTTCGGGGATGCGCTGGAAAAGCACACAGGCTTGCAGGTTGAGTACGTGGATGAGAGCCGGTCCTCGATCGAGGCGGCTGATACGCTTCGCGAGATAGGAGTGGGGAAGAACAAGCGCAACAAAAAACGCGGCAAAGTCGATGAACTTTCCGCGGTAATACTACTGCAGGAATATATAAGGGATTAGTCTTTCTTCGGAGGCGTCCGGAACGTTAGGACCGGGCAGGGCGAAAAACGGATGACGTTTTCTGCGACGCTACCCAGGAAGAAATGGGAGATTCCAGCCCGCCCGTGCGTCGCAAGAACGACGAGATCTATCTGCTCGTTCTTTACGTATTCGATGATCGAATCAACGATCTCGCCTTTGATGGCAACCGCCTTTGCCGGCGAGTCCATGCGGACTTCGGCCACGAGTTGATGGAGTTTCTCTTCGACGCTGCTGTGGATTTTTTCTTCGACGGCAGCCCTGTCGAGATCAAGTGTTCGCATCGATAGGACAGAGAATACGTCCTGGTAGACGTGCAGGATGTGTACTTCTGCATCGTAGCGTTTGGCAATGTTCGCGGCGATTTCGAGCTCCTTTTCGGTGAAGGCATCGAAGCCGACCGGCACGAGGATTTTTTTCACCTCATCCATTGTCATGACGGCTTTCTCCCGTCCTGCATCGCATCGAGCATCTGCAGGAGGCTCTTCTTAATAGCCGAGGACGTTGATTTGGGGCATTCGACATTGCGCACGTGCTTCATGACGCAAAGCTTCGTTGCAATATCGAGTTGGTATTCGCCGAAGTGCTGCGGGTATTCCCGCAATAATCTACGAAGCTCGTCGAGTTCTTCTTTCGTTAAGCCGCTGTGGTCTTTATCAACCAATGCGCTGATATAATCATCAATCTCTTCAGGTTTCACTGATACACCGAGCCTGGAAGGGGATTGGTTAATGAATGCTGTTTAATTGTATTCCGAACATGAGCGACGTGCGATTAGTCATCCACGAGATCTTCCTGCGAGGCATAGCCTCTGTTCTTCGCATAGTCGAAGAGCTTTGCGCGGAGCATTTTTCTGCCTCTGTGCAGCCGGGAACGGACCGTTCCGATCGGGCATTCGACAAACTCGGCAATCTCTTCGTATGTAAAGCCTTCGATATCGCAGAGGATAACGACGGTTCGGAAGTCTTCCGGAAGATCCTCCAATGCATGCGAGACGTCGTCGTCGAGCAGGTTGGAGAAGAGCCGTTCTTCCAGATCGTTCGGATCGGTCGATTCGGCGCGAATCGAATGATAGAACTCTTCCACATCATCGTAATCGACCTTGTCGGGTTCTTTCGACACACGCCGATAGATGTTGATGAATGAATTCTTCATAATCCGAAACAGCCATGCCTTACAGTTCGTTCCTCGTTCAAACTTATCGAAGAACCTGTAAGCTTTGAGGTAGGTCTCTTGAAGCAGGTCGTTTGCGTCGTCGGGGTCGCTCGTCATTCTGAGCGCGAAGTTATAGAGCGCATCCATATGCGGGAGAGCCTCCCGCTCAAAATCGATGTGATTCTGGCGCAATTCTTCGTCGAGGAAACCCAGGGTTCTTGCTTTCGCAGTCTTCTCCAATGCCTCTTCTATCATGTCGTCTTTGCCTTTTTCTTTCATCGTCAATCCTGGGGTAAAAAAGTTCCCAGTAATATAAGTTTTTTCGACTCACTAACAAGTCGGATGGTGCCCCATACCCTTACAATCGTGCCCGAAACCGCCGTAACCCGTTGAAAATAAACGAGATTATTCGTATGTTAATTCGGTATGAGTTGCCGAAAACCGGCGATTCGCTTCATACTTTTCTATCATCACTCCAAATACGGGCAGGGTTTTGGGAAATCACTTTTGGTTACAGACGAAAGAACAAGCCGCTTTGTGCCCAAAGTGCAATGCTGCGGCATTTAAGCGGAGCAGTACAAAAACCAAGATCGAACGCCTGTACAGGGATAAAACGGGGAAAGTACCGTACCGCTGCCATGAGTGCAACTACCGAAAGGTGATCGACCCAAGCTATTTGCATTACCCCTCGAAACCGAAAGAGCAGCGGCCTGAAGAGCACGAGGAATTCGATTTTGAGGTAGAACTGCCGGATTCCCTTATCGGCGAAGTAGAGCGCCAGATGTCCCGGCAGGAAGACGAAACGGCGCATACCGACCCGGAGCCCAAGAAATCCCATTATAATAGAAGGCGGACTCCCTCCTATCGGCGCGATAGATTGCAAAAAGAGGTGCATAAGGAGGAGGAAGAGCTTGAATCCCCTCTTCCCAAAAAGCCGGAGCCTGAACTTAGCGGGGATCTCGCAGACATGTTTACCGATGAGGAGGGAGGCTCCGAGAAAACCAGTTCCACGGTGACGCATTCCAGCCGAAGGATGGGCTCGAAGGGCAAGCACCCCCGATTGAACTGCCCGGACTGCGGCGCGGACTCCGTGTACCGGTCGCATTCGAAGTCGGCATTCGAAGATCTCCGCAAAAAAATGACCGATAAACGCCTCTACAGATGCCACCGCTGTAGTTGGCGCGGCTGGCTTCCTACCGCCTGATTATCAGATTAGGATATTTTACGGTGCATTTTCTCCATTTTTTGTTTTTGATTACGACCAATTAGTCGTAAATTTAGGGTAAAGGTGGTTTTTTCAGACAAATTGTGTAGTCGATGAACATCTCCAAATCTGCCGGTTATGCCGTCCATGGACTTGCCTACCTGGTCCGCAACACAACCGACGAACCCGTTCAGATTGCTGAAATCTCCAAGTTTCAGAACGTCTCGAAAACATATCTCGCCAAAATTTTCCAGCAGCTCGCGACCGCATCCATCGTGGTCGGACAGCGTGGCGCAACCGGCGGCTACCTGCTCGGCAGGCATCCTTCGCTCATCACGCTGCTCGATATCATCGAGGCCGTCGATGGTCCTGTACTTTCGCGCCATTGCTGCCTTGGCATCTTCGGATGCTCGGTGAAGGCCGACTGCGTGGTTCTCGACGTATTTGTCGAGGCGAATCAGCGCTTCAGCGAATACCTCAAGGGCGTGACGCTTGAAACAATCGTGACGAAGATGGAGGATCTCAGAGCCCCGTTCCTCTATAAGCCCGAGCTTGAAATCTCGACATAGCATTTAACGAACGCGAAAGGATACAATTTCATCCGTGTTCTTTAATCTACAGCACGTCGATCCTCGCTCCGGTGCGCGGGCCGGAACGCTTGCGACCGAGCGCGGCGAGATACATACCCCTATCTTCATGCCGGTCGGTACGCAAGGGACGGTGAAGGCCGTGCAGCAGCGCGAGCTTGCCGAGATCGGCGCCGAAGTCATCCTTGCCAATACCTACCACCTTGCACTGCGCCCGGGGGCCGACTTCCTGCGCGATGCAGGCGGGCTGCACCGTTTCATGAACTGGGACCGCCCCATCCTGACCGATAGCGGCGGCTATCAGGTGTTCAGCCTCAACGAACTCCGCAAAATCCGGGACGACAGTGTGACGTTCCAATCGCACATCGACGGAAGCTACCACACCTTCTCGCCGGAAAGCGTCATCGATATTCAGCGCGCGATCGGGTCCGATATCATGATGATACTCGACGAATGTCCCCCTGCCGATTGCGGCTACGAATACGCGAAACGCAGCAACGACCTGACGATCCGCTGGGCTGAGCGCGCCAGGCAGCAGCTCGATGCCACCGGGCCACTGTACGGGAAGGCGCAGTTCGCCTTCGGCATCGTGCAGGGAAACGTGTTCAAGGATATCCGCGAGCAGAGCGCCAGGCAGCTCATCGATATCGGCTTCGACGGATACTCGATCGGCGGACTTGCCGTCGGCGAATCGCACGAGGTGATGTACGATATCACAGAATTCACCACCGGCATTCTTCCATCCGAAAAGCCGCGCTACCTGATGGGGGTCGGCACACCGTTGAACATCGTAGAATCCATTGCCCGCGGTGTTGATATGTTCGATTGCGTTATGCCGACGAGGAACGGCCGGAACGCCATGCTGTTCACCCGGCAGGGGCCGGTCACGATCAAGAAGGAGCACTATCTCCAGGATTTCCGTCCCGTCGATGGCGCCTGTTCGTGCTATACCTGCCGGACGTTCACGCGCTCGTACCTTTGCCATCTCTACCGCGCGAAGGAGATTCTCGGGCTGCAGCTCGCATCGATTCATAACCTGACGTTTTACCTGGAATTGACGCGCGATGCGCGAAATGCTATTTTAAACGATGGGTTTTCCGAATGGAAAGCCGCATTTATCCGCGAATACACCGCAGGCGGTGACGACGCGGATATTTCAACAGTGTAAACTCAACAGGAGTACCTCGTGTACCAACTCATTCTTGCACAAGCCGAAGGGCAACAAGGCGGCGGCCTCATCACGACGATCATCATGTTCGCCCTCATCTTCGTGATCTTCTATTTCATGATCTTGAGACCGCAGCAAAAGCGCAACAAGGAACGAGAAAAGATGCTCTCTGAAATGAAGAAGGGCGATAAGGTTATTACATCCGGAGGTATCCACGGAAAGATCGTCGGTATGGACGAGAAGACGCTTCTCATCGAAGTCGATGACAACGTAAAACTGAAGTTCGAGCGCTCTTCTGTCAGCGCCGTTCCAGCACAGGAAAAATGAGCGAAGTAACACCCATATTCGGTCCGCCGAAATTCGATACTATTGAAGAGGCCATCTCCGATGTCCGCGAGGGCAAGATGGTCATCATCGTCGATGACGAGGACCGCGAAAACGAAGGCGATTTTGTCTGCGCAGCCGAGAAGGCGACCCCGGAACTTGTGAACCGGATGATCACCGTCGGGCGGGGCATGGTATGCGTTTCCATTACCGAAGAACGCATGAAAACGCTCGGCCTCGAGATGATGGTTGAATCGAATACCTCGCTGCACGGCACGAACTTCACTATTACAGTGGACTACATCCACGGGACGACGACGGGCATCAGCGCAGCCGATAGAGCTGCGACGATCCAGGCGCTCGCGAATCCCGAAACACGCTCCGAAGATCTGGCGCGCCCCGGGCATATTTTCCCGCTCAAAGCCATGCGCGGCGGCGTACTGCGCCGGGCCGGACACACCGAAGCCTCTGCCGATCTATCCCGCTTGGCCGGGTTTGAGCCGTGCGGGGTCCTTTGCGAAATCCTCAACGACGACGGCACCATGGCGCGCGGTCCGCAGCTCAAGGAGATCGCCGAGAAGTTCGGCATGAAGATGATCTCCGTGAAGGACCTTATCGCCTACCGCGTGCAGAACGAGAACCTCATCAAGAAGGTGACGGTTACCCGCCTGCCGACGCGCTACGGGGAGTTCAACGTGCACATGTACGAGAGCATCCTCGATCATAAAGAGCATCTGGCAATCGTGAAAGGCGAAGTGGACGCCGAGACGCCGATC
>PABJ01000189.1 GCA_002699105.1 Ectothiorhodospiraceae bacterium
ATTTGATCGTGGTATCGGCGCGGAGCTGAGGATCCACCATCTCATCGGACAGCAGGGCAATCCGCACCACGGTTTCGATTTCCTGCGTGGTAGGCTCACTGTGTTCCAGCACAATGCCATGATGGACTTCCGGCAGGTACGGGATGTTGAAGCTCCTGTTATCTGACGCATCCCAGGACATCGGGAAGGAGAACTCTATCCCCAGGTCGTCGGAGGCGAGGCTGCGCAGCCCGGCCTCGGTGACCTTCGTATCGAACTCCTGTTCCTTCTTCCACCACCCGCGGATGTAGTCGGGATACCTGGCAAAGGGAATCCGGTAGGCATTGCGTTCGCGCACGGCGTAGAATATCCCGACGCTGGAATGATCGGCGTCCTTGTACCGGACGTTGAATTCCGCAGTTATCACCGCCTTCGTTGTATCGGTGAGGTCCACATCCAGGATGTTGACGCCCGAGAAGACGTATCCGAACGGCTTTTCGTCCCGGGCTCTGTGCGTCTCGAACCATTTCTCGTACTCGGCCGGGCTGAGGATGCCGTTGGATTTCAGCGAGGCTTTGCTGGCGCCCGTCAGGTATGCATAGCCGTCCTTCACCGAGCCGCCGCGCGATAGCGACTGCATCCAGCCTTTGAACGCATTCACGGCGTCGCGGTAGAGCACCTGCTCCTGCGGGACAGATTCTGCGGACTCATCCGCCGTGCCGGTGTCCTCTGCATCGCTGCCGCAGGATTGAAGGAGAAGGACTGTTAAAACAAGAAATGCGCTTGTGTACAGAACGCGTGATATCGGCATGGGTTGTACCAGGGTTAGGGAAGTATCGTCTGTTCGACAGCGGCTTTTTCCACTGCTTCGGATTCGCCGGTCCAGCGTTTCAGCTTGGGTTCCGGGATGCGGGTGCGCAGCGGCACGGCTGTATAGTTCATATTGCTCACGGAAGGCACTTTCTGATGTGCGGGCACTTTCTCCATCGTACCGATGGGGATGCCTTCGTGTCCAATGTATTGACGATCTAAAGGGACGATTGGATGCCTGCGGAAGAGTTTTTCTCCTTTATAGAGATCGCGGAGGCAGGTGGCGTAGATATCGAGCACTTCCTGCTTGGTGCGGGAAGCCGTATCGATCTCGGTTTCCGGCGGCAGGAAGGCAACGGTTCGGGCGTAGTCTCCGCTGTGTACCATCACCGGCGTGCCGATCTCGACGACATCGAATATGGCCTTGGCGTCGTTCGGGCCGACGCGCACGCAGCCGTGCGAAGAAGGCCGCCGCCCGAGATGACGGAAATAGCCGCGCCCGGCAAGGGAATGGAATCCGATCCCGTAATTGTAGCCGAGCCAGTTGAAGACCTTCGTGGAATCGAACTGGATGGAATACAGCCACTTGATCTTGTTCTGGACGACGAAGATGCCTTTCCGCGTCTTAATGCCCCGGTCGAGGCGCTCGGTGCCGGTGGATACCTTGTAGGTAATTGTGGCGCTATCGCGGCGGTGGAGATAGACAAGCTGGCTATCGAGTCGGATTTCGAGAATGTTCGGCATACGCGTGTAGACCGTATCGCGCATGAGCCTGATCTGGGAGAGGAAGGTCCGCGTCGGAGCTTTTTCGGGCGGTTCGTAGACGGCAGCTGCGTCGCTTCCTGCGAATAAATCGAGGAAACCTGCCCCAAATAGCCATAAAATGGGCAATAATGCGCCCAAACCGGCTAACCGGATGCGTTGCCGCCGTAAATAACCGTCTTTTAACTCCTCGATATCGGGCATTTGATCCTATCTCAGCTATTATTCGCAAGATAGAGATTTCGAGGGTTGTCCACAATGCATGAATACGGCCTATCGCCGTTTGGCTCCGAATTCTTGTTTTTCACTGCATCCTAGACTAACTTTGACTCTCTATAGCGTGTTTATCATCGTATTACGGATACAATGGGCTCAACGACAGATTTTAGAAACGGACTGATTATCCGATTTCGCAACGAACTCCACCAAATTGTGGAGTGGCGCCATCACAAGCCGGGCAAAGGCGGCGCAATTGTACAGACAAAACTCAAGAATATGCGCACAGGAGCGGCGTTCGACCACAGGTTCCGGCCCGGCGAAAGCGTCGATATCGTACGCGTCGAGCGCAGGCAATACCAGTACCTCTACCCTGAAGCGGAGCATCTCTGCTTCATGGATCAGGAGACCTACGAACAGATCCACGTCAGCAAGGAGCTGTTCGGGGATTCGGTTGCGTACCTGAAGGAAGGCGAGGTCTGCGATATCCTGATGGACGGCGAAGAACCGGTCGAGGGCGAACTGCCTATCACGGTTCAGTTGGAAGTCACCGAGACCGAACCCGGTGTGCGCGGCGATACCGCCCAGGGCGGCAGCAAGAAGGCGACGG
Organism: Ectothiorhodospiraceae bacterium; assembly: GCA_002699105.1. Taxonomy (GTDB): domain Bacteria; phylum Bacteroidota; class Ignavibacteria; order SZUA-365. The sequence goes on from PABJ01000189.1 coordinate 2,378, forward strand.
TCGAGACCGGCGCCATCGTCAACGTGCCGCTGTTCATCGATAAGGGCGACGTTCTGAAAATCGATACCCGTTCGGGCGACTATCTCGAACGCGTGAAAACGTAAACGCACCACAGAAAACGGAGTTTCGATGGATCTACAATATTTGAGAAAACTTGTGAAGATCGTGACCGATTCTGAGGTTGCGGAGATAGAGATAGAGGAAGGGGACCAAAAAGTCAGGATTACGCGCGTGAAGGACGCCCCAGCAGGCGCGCAGCCTGCGCAGGTCGTTCATGCCGCAGCCCCGGCGGCACCTGCTGCAGCACCTGCCCCGGCACCCGCTCCGGCCCCTGCCGGCGAGGTCCAGCACACGCCCAGCGGCGGACAGGACACCGAAGAAGGCCATATCATCGTATCGCCGATCGTGGGTACATTCTACCGCGCACCCGCACCCGATGCCGACGCCTACGTGCAGGTGGGTCAGTCCATCTCCGCCGGCGATCCGGTCTGTATTATCGAAGCCATGAAGATCATGAACGAGATCGAATCCGATGCATCGGGCAAGGTCATGAAGATCCTCGTGGAAAACGGCCAGGCCGTCGAATACAATCAGCCTCTCTTCGTCATCGAAAAATCGTAGACCCACGAACGTTTGCCGCGAGCGCCCCGGTGCGTACGCGGCAGAAACGCGACAACCATGTTTAAGAAGATCCTCATAGCGAACCGCGGCGAAATCGCCTTACGCATCATCCGCACCTGCCGCGAGATGGGTATAAGCACGGTTGCCGTGTACTCCACCGCGGACGAAAACTCCCTCCATGTGCGGTTTGCGGACGAAGCCGTTTGTATCGGGCCGCCATCGCCGAAGGATAGCTATCTCAATATTCCCGCCATTATGGCCGCTGCGGAGATTACCGGCGCCGAGGCAATCCACCCCGGGTACGGCTTCCTTTCCGAAAACGCCAATTTCTCCGAAATCTGCACCGATTCCGGGTACGTCTTCATCGGTCCATCGCCCGAAATGATCAACCAGATGGGCAACAAGAGCCGGGCGAAGACGACCATGAAGGCTGCCGGCGTTCCGGTCGTTCCGGGCAGCGAAGGCGTTGTGCATTCGCTCGATGACGGCAGGGCAATTGTCGAAGCAATCGGCTTTCCCGTGATCGTTAAGGCCTCCGCAGGGGGCGGCGGCAGGGGAATGCGCATCATCAAGGAAGCCTCGGAATTCGAACGGCAGTTCAGCACGGCGAAGAACGAGGCCGAAGCGGCATTCGGCAACGGCGATCTCTATATCGAGCGCTACGTGGAAAACCCCCGCCACGTCGAGATCCAGGTCCTCGGCGATAAGAGCGGCAATGTGATTCACCTCGGCGAGCGCGACTGCTCCATCCAGCGCAGATACCAGAAGCTGATGGAAGAATCCCCCTCGCCGGCCGTGGACGCCGATCTCCGCCGGCGTTTCGGCGATGCCGCTATCGCAGGCGCGAAGGGCATCGGCTACGAAGGCGCCGGCACCATCGAGTTCCTGCTCGATTCCCGCGGCGAATTCTATTTTATGGAAATGAACACCCGAATCCAGGTTGAGCACCCCGTGAGCGAACAGGTCTGCAACGTCGATATCGTCCGCGAGCAGATCAGGGTCGCAGCAGGGGAGAAGGTGCGCGAGACCTCCTACGAACCGCAGGGATTCGCGATGGAATGCCGCATCAATGCGGAGGACCCGTACAAGAACTTCCAGCCTTCCCCCGGCAGGATAGAGAGCTGGCACCATCCCAGCGGTTACGGCGTCCGCGTGGATACTCACGCCTACCAGGGCTACGTCATCCCGCCCTATTACGATTCCATGATTGCGAAACTGATCGTCACCGGAAAGACGCGCGAAGAAGTGCTCGACCGGATGTACCACGCGCTCGATGAATTCGTGATCGAAGGCGTAAAAACGACGATCCCATTGCACAAAGAACTTATGCGCAACGAACAAGTGCGGAACGGCACGTTCGATACGCACTTCCTCGACGGCTATTTGAAGTCCAAGCTAACGTAATACTAGATGTTTATTGTGAGGTAACTCATGAATTTCCCAGCAGAATTAAAGTACAGCGAATCCCACGAATGGGTAAAAGTTGAAGGCGATACCGCCACGATTGGTATCACCGAGTTTGCATCCGAAGAGCTCGGCGACGTCGTCTTCGTCGATATCCCGGAATTGATAGAAGTCGGCCAGGGCGATACCTTCGGCTCCATCGAAGCAGTGAAGACGGTCTCCGATCTTATCGCGCCGGTTGCGGGCACGCTGACAGAGAAGAACGAAGCGCTCGACGATACGCCCGAGACGGTGAACTCCGATCCCTACGGCGACGGATGGATGGTTAAGATGACGATTGCCGACAAGAGCCAGCTCGACGGCCTGATGGACGTAGAAGCATACAAAAAGCTCATCGGAAAGTAAGCGCTGCGCGGCCTGCGCCGCGGCGATGGCGAAACACACATTCGTAACATACGGAGGAATGCATGCTGCACGCTGAGTGGATTTGTATCGTCGATTTCGGATCGCAATACACGCAGCTTATCGCACGGCGCATTCGTGAAATTGGGGTGTATTGCGAAATACACCCTTTTAATAAAGCGCTGAACGTCATCGAAGAAAAGCCGCCGCGCGGGATCATCCTCTCCGGAAGCCCGAGCAGCGTCTACGACGAAGAGGCTCCGATCATCGAGGAGCGCGTCTTCGAACTCGGCATTCCCGTCCTGGGGATCTGCTACGGCTTGCAGCTCTTCGCGCATCACTACAACGGCGCTGTCGATCCCGCCGCCAAGCGGGAATACGGCAAGGCCATGCTCAATGTCAGTCCGCAGGAAGCCCTGTTCGAAGGCATTCCCGAGCATTCCCAGGTCTGGATGAGCCACGGCGACGCGCTCTCCAAGCTCCCCGAATCCTTCCAGGTCATCGGCACGACGGAAAACGCTCCGATCTGCGCGGTCAGGCACGAATCCCGCCCGCAGTTCGGTGTGCAGTTCCATCCCGAGGTCGTGCATTCCGAATACGGCACCGCGATTCTGAAGAACTTCGCGTATAACATCTGCGACTGCAAAGGCGGCTGGAACCCGCATTCGTTCATCGAACTCGCCATCGAAGAGATCCGCAACACGGTCGGTTCCGGCCATGTCATCTGCGGGTTGAGCGGGGGCGTTGATTCCTCCGTCGCGGCGATACTGCTGCACAAGGCGATCGGCGACAGGCTCCACTGCATCCATGTCGATAACGGCCTCATGCGTAAAGGCGAGAGCCAGGAGGTCGTGGATACGTTCCGGAAGAACTTCAAGATCCCCGTCGATCTCGTCGATGCCGAAGACGTTTTCCTCACAAAGCTTGCAGGCGTTACCGACCCGGAAAAGAAGCGCAAGATCATCGGTGCGACGTTTATCGAGGAATTCGAGCGCGAAGCGAAGAAATTCAACCAAGCCGAATTCCTCGCGCAGGGCACGCTCTACCCCGATGTGATCGAATCCGTGAGCTTCAAGGGGCCTTCGGTCACCATCAAGTCGCATCATAACGTCGGCGGGCTGCCCGAGAAGATGAACCTGAAGCTCGTCGAGCCGTTCCGCGAGCTCTTCAAGGACGAAGTGCGCCGCGTGGGTCTTGAGCTCGGTCTACCCGAGGCATTTATCAAGCGGCACCCGTTCCCCGGCCCTGGGCTTGCGATTCGCATTCCCGGCGCCGTCAGCAAGGAAAAACTGGAGCTTTTGCGCGAGGTGGATGTGATTTACCTCGAAGAACTGAGTAAGGCGCAGCTCTACGACAGCATCTGGCAGGCCTTCGCCGTGCTGCTTCCCGTGCAGTCGGTAGGCGTGATGGGCGATGCCCGCACCTACGAATACGTTGCAGCCGTCCGCGCAGTGACGAGTCTCGACGGAATGACGGCCGATTGGGCCAGAATCCCGCCGGAAGTCCTGGAAAGAATTTCAAACCGGATTATTAACGAAGTGCGTGGAGTTAACCGCGTAGTTTACGATATTAGTTCTAAGCCTCCCGCTACAATCGAGTGGGAGTAAGAGTCTGAAATGGATTTACATCAGGTGGAATATCTGCTCATTAAGGCAAACGAGTTTCGTTCGCGAGACTTGTGGCTTCATGCTGCCCAGTTGTATTACCGGGTGCTGGCCAATTTCCCCGACCGTAAACCCGTCTATTTCGATCTCGCGCAGATGTACAACAACATGGGGTATCCCCGCGCTGCCGAGCAGATTCTTATACGGGGCCTGAAGCATTTCCCCGAAGACCCCGACATTCTCTATGCTATCGGCATTTCCACCTACCGCAGCGGCCTGTACAGCGCCTCCGAGCGGTATTTCGAACGCCTTCTCCCGACCAAACATCCGGAAGTACACGCGTACCTCGGCTGTATTGCCGAGCGCAGCGACCGCATGCAGAAAGCTGCCTGGCATTTCGAAGAGGCTTCCAAAATAAGCTCGGACTTCAGGCCTGCCCGCTATCTGCTGATCGAGACGCTTGTGCAGCTTCAGTCCTACGAGCGCGCGCTGGAACTGGCGACGGCCTCCATAGAGGCAGGCGATGCGGAATGGCAGATATACAGTTTCGCGGCGGTTGCAAGCGTCCATACCGGCAGCCCCGAATCGGCGGTAGAATACATCAGAACGGCACTGAACAACGATCCGGACGACTACACCACGTTAATGCTTGCCGCGGAAGAGATCGCCGTATCTCCATCCTATGCGCTTGCACAGCCGATCCTCGAATACCTCGTCAAGCTCAACCCGCTGTCGGTGCAGGCGCTGGTGCTCCTCGGCAACATCTCGAACAAGGCCCTGAAGCGCGAGCAGGCATACGATTACTACTCCAAAGCCCTCGCCATCGACCCCGGCAACGCTACCGCATTGGAACGCCTGCAGATGCTGCGCAACACCCAGCGCAAAACGGTCTGACCCCCGATTTCCATTCCTTCCCCTCTTTTCATTACCTTATTTTTCTGAAGTACTCCCCGCACGGGGGAATAGTCTATTCACAGCCGTCCAGTTGCAATGAGATTTCGTACCTACCGTCCCGAACGTATTCTGTGGTCATTGATTCTGCTCTTCGCGCTATCGGGCAGCGGAATTGCCCAAAAGAGCGAGAACATCCTCGATCTATCGTCGCCGAGAGCGGCCTTCGAGACCTACCTGGTCGCAATGGTGAACTACGGCAATGCCGAACGTCCAACTCAGCGCTCCAGGTTTATGAAGCGGGCCGTGCAGTGCTTCGATCTGAGCGGCGTCGCAGTCAATATCCGCGAGGATGTGGGACCCCGGTTTGCAATAGAACTCAAAATCTTCCTCGATAAGTACGAGATCGTCGATCTGGACGAGATTCCCGAGAGCTATACGCGTGAGAAATACGTGTGGCGTAAGCCCGTCTCCGGTACGGAGGTGTCCCTCGTGCTGCTCGAAGAAGACAGCTCGTGGGTGTTCAGCTACGCGACGATTAAATCGCTTCCCGAACTCCTCGAACTCGTCGAAGACCGCGAGTTTGTCGAAGGCGTTGAATCGACCGTGGAAGTGAAATCCTTTGCGGACTGGGTGCGCGCCCGCATGCCCGAACAGCTCAAGCAGCGCGCTGTCCTGCTCGAAAACTGGCAGTGGATCGCGCTGTTGCTCATCGTCATCATCGGTGTGATAATAGAGCGGGTCTTTACGTTCTTTGCAATCAGTTGGATCGCAAAGGCATTCAAGCGCGCGACGAAGGATAAGAACGTGAAGTTCAAGTTCGGGGAGAGCTATCTGCGTCCGCTCGGCATCCTCATCATGGCGTATTTCTGGTCGGCGACCCTGCCGCTCTTGGGACTGGCCGTTGATATCCTGAATGTACTCTTCTTCGCTGCGCAGGTCGTGATAGCGGTCGCGGGTGTATGGACGGCATACCGCGCAGTGGATGTTGTCGCCAGCGCCTTTGCCAGCATCGCCGAGCGCACGCCGACGAAGTTCGACGATCTCCTCGTGCGCATGGTGCGCCGTGTGCTCAAGATATTAGTGATAGCCTTCGGTGTGCTGTTCGTTGCCGATAACCTCGATATCGATATCACCAGCCTGCTTGCAGGCGTCGGTATCGGCGGTATCGCGCTCGCTCTCGCAGCGAAGGACACCGTCGAGAACCTCTTCGGTTCGGTCACCGTCCTCGTCGATAGGCCGTTCGAGATAGGCGACTGGATCAAGGTCGGCGATCTGGAGGGCACCGTGGAAGACGTCGGGTTCCGCTCGACGCGCATACGGACGTTCTACAATTCTGTACTCGTCATGCCGAACTCCCACCTGGTGAACGCCAGCGTCGATAATATGGGTAAGCGGCGCTACCGCCGTATCAGCGCAATGCTCGGTGTGCAGTACGATACGCCGCCGGATAAGATCGATGCGTTCTGCGAAGGCATCCGCGTGCTTATCCGCAATCACCCCTATACGCGCAAGGATTTCTACCTTGTCTATCTGAACGAGTTCGCGGATTTTTCGCTGAATATCAAGCTGTATACCTTCCACGAAACGCCCGACTGGCCGACGGAGCTGCGCGAGCGCCACAGGCTGTTCGTCGATATCATCCGGCTCGCGAAGCGGCTGGGAGTCGAGTTTGCATTCCCGACGCAGACGATTCATATCTCGTCCATGCCCGTCGATGAGAGGACCATGAAGGAAGAAATGTCATCCAAGCCGGAAGAGACAAGAGCCCCCGATGAATACGACTCCAGCATTGTCGACGATTCTATTACCATCGGGGCGAAGGAAGCCGAGGCGATCCTCAAAGGGCAATGGGGCGAAGGCGTGCAGCCCGGAGTCTCGTTTACCGATGCTGACAGCGTCAAGCCCGGACGCGCAAAGAACTAAGTAATACGCGGAACCACAACCGAATCACACAGGAGAAACCACATGGAACAGCATGTCATTGATTGGTTTGAAATCCCTGCCGCTGACTTCGACCGTGCAGTCAAGTTTTACTCAACGGTGGTGGACGAAGAACTCTACACACAGGAGATGAACGGCGCGAAGATGGCGTTCATGCCCTTCAACCCGGAAAAGCCCGGCGTATCGGGTGCTGTCGTTGCAGCAGAAGGGTACACGCCGAGCGCCGACGGCCTGCATGTGTACTTCAATTGCGGCGAGGATATGGCGCCCTGGATCGAGCGCATAAAAGCAGCAGGCGGCGAGATCGTGATGCCGAAAACCCTCGTGCGCGAAGACATCGGCTATATCGCGAGGTTCAGGGATTCCGAAGGGAACGTCCTCTCGCTGCATTCCAAGAAGTAGGTCCCTGCGATGACTCTGCGTATCGTCACCATCCTTATGCTTGCGGCAAGCGCTGCGGCAGCGCAATCCGTGGACGACCTGCGGTGGCTGGAAGGCACGTGGGAAACGGAGGGCAGCGGCGCGGCGTATTCCGAAACATGGGAATACCGGAACGGCGAACTCCACGGCAAAGCCGCCACGATCATCAAGTCCGATACCGTCGATAGCGAAGCCTTGCGGATTACCTCGCTGGGCGGGCACCTGCTCTACATCGCCGTGCCGGGGAGCCAGTCGCCGACGATGTTCACGTTCGTAAAAGCGGGGGAGGCAAGCTGGCTGTTCGCAAATCCGGAGCACGATTTCCCCGTCGAGATAGAGTACCAGCGGCGCGGAGAGAATGCCTTCACTGCCGTTATCCGCGGGCCGAAGCCGGCCGCAGGCAAGCAAAGGGAGATGCGCTTCGAGCTGAAGCGCAAGTAGCTACTCGGGGATGGGAATCACGACGTTCTTGGATTCCCACCGGGCGCGGACGC
>PABJ01000190.1 GCA_002699105.1 Ectothiorhodospiraceae bacterium
TCCAATCCCCAAGTTGCGATATCGCAATGATGAGCACCCCAATCAGTTAATTTTCCTCCCGAGTACTCGTACCACCATCGAAATTCGTAGTGGCATCGGGACCAGCTTTTCGTTTCGCCGTTGTCGCCCGCCAAGTAACGAAACGGTACCGATGGCACCGGGCCTTGCCAAAGATTCCAGTCAAGTGTCTTCGGCGGATCTGTTACCGGGATCTCGGGACTTGTGGGGGCTCCACCAATACTACAAGTCGCTTTCTTTAACTCGCCAAGTCGTCCCGCTCGAATCAATGCAATCGCCGTCAAGAAGTCCTTGCCGCTTCGTTGCTGTGTCCCAATCTGGCAGATCCGACCGCTCTCCTTGCAAACACGACTCATGAGCTGACCTTCTTCGATCGTCAGCGTCATTGGCTTCTCACAATAGACGTCCTTGCCGGCCAGCATCGCTTCGATGGCGATTTTCGCGTGCCAATGATCAGGTGTCGAAATATGAATGATGTCGACATTCGGATCGTCGATGACGGAGCGATAATCGGCAGCCTGCTTCGGGGCACTGCCGGTCCACTCCTTCACGATCTCACCGGCCAATCCCAGTCGGTAAGCATCGGCGTCGCAAACCGACACGTAGTCTCCAAGTTGTCGCATGCGAGGTGCCGAGCCATATTGTCCATCAAGTCCGGTCGCCTTCTGATACCAGCGACTTCCTGTCCCGACGGCAGCCATACGAGGGCGTTCATTTGCGGCGGTATACCCAAACGCTCGATCTGTTCTGCTGGCCAACACCGCTGCTCCAGCCCAGCCCAATGTGCTTCCCAAAGCTTGACGACGGTTGATCTGTTGGTTCATGTCTCAATACTCGAAAGAGGTGCATCGTGAAGATTCGCTTCCCTACGAGCTTAACACAGCTCATCGCGAATTGAAGCGCGCGTCATGTAGGACGAACTCGTATCGGTTCCATACGACAATCAGGCATTCGTTGACTCGCCAGCGATCGCCCGTTGCTCGAGTGCTTCGATCTCTCTCGTCAGTGAATCATACCGATCGGACTTCCATTCGGCGTAGTTAAGATTTCGGTAGAGGCCCGTGAGTTTCGTGAAGTACTCACGCACTTGTGCGTTCGAAGTGAAAGGATAGTCTCGTCGAATCAGTCGCAGTAGCGTCTTGAAGCTTTCGACTTGCCGTTCGATCGGAACCGTGACGTCAACGGCATCAAAGGCATCCTGTTGTAGAAAGGCCATGTCGACCAACGTTGCAGATTGGTAGTCCAAGTAATCCTTGACGGTGACACCCTCCTCTCCCGTAACCTGCATCATTTGGTAAACCGCATCTCCTCGGTGAAGGAGCTGAGTCATCTCCTTGACCCAGTCGGTCCAATTCGGATCAATTTCGGCTTTCAGCTTCGGAGCGATTTGATCCAAGTATCGTGACCAGGATAGTAGTGGATCGATCGCCGGATAGAAACGCTTGTATGCGCGCTCGGAAGATAACCCCAAGAAACACTTGACGGCACCCAGCGTGGATTGAGTGACGGGTTCCTCAAAGTTTCCGCCTGCGGGGGAAACCGTCCCAATCATCGTCAGACTGCCACAGCTGCCATCGTTGGTTTGAATCACCCCCGCGCGTTCATAGACGCTCTTGATCGAGGAATCCAAATAGGCGGGAAAGGCTTCCTCGCCTGGGATCTCTTCAAGTCGCCCAGATGTTTCTCGCATCGCTTGCGCCCATCTCGAAGTGGAATCGGCGATGAGCAGAACGTTCAAGCCCATTTGACGATAGTATTCCCCGATGGTGATTCCCATGTAGATCGATGCTTCTCTGGCCGCAACCGGCATCGATGATGTGTTGCAGATAATCACCGTTCGATCGATCAACCTCCCTTCCTCCGAATTGGGATCTTCCATCGTCGAAAACTCAGTTACCGTTTCAACAACTTCTCCGGCGCGCTCTCCGCAGGCAACGACAATCACAATGTCAACATCGGAATAGCGTGCGATCAATCCTTGCAGGACTGTCTTGCCCGCACCAAACGGGCCGGGAATACAAGCCGTTCCTCCGCGAGCGATCGGAAAGAATGTGTCGATCAATCGAATCGTCGTTGTCAGACGATCACTTGGGAAGAGACGATGAGACGAACGTTGACGAAGCAGTTGCCTTGGCAATGGCTGACGCACGGGCCACGTCTGTTGCATGGTTAAATCGTGCTCGCGACCCCGGCCATCTCGAACTCGAGCGACGCAGTCGTCAATGGTATAGCGTCCCTTCGCAATCGATACGATCTCGCATTCACTCACCATTGAAAGTGGGCACATGATCTTGTGCGTCAAGTTGCGTTCGGGCACAAGTCCGAAAACATCTCCAGGGCGTAATCGATCTCCAACTTCGCGAAGTGGGTGGAAGTCCCAATGCGCGGTCGGCGACAAAGGTGCCACTTCGGTGCCACGTTGCAAAAAATACCCTTGTCGCTCCGCAAGTTCATGGAGTGGATTTTGCAGCCCGTCGAAGACCGTACCCAACAAGCCTGGGCCAAGTGTCGCGGAAAGCATCTGCTTGGTAAGTTCGACCTCATCGCCGACCTGAACGCCACCGGTGTCTTCAAAGACTTGCATGTCAGCCGTCTTCTCATAGACCCGCAGAATCTCAGACTTCAGACGAACGGATCCTTCACGAGATGCTCTTCGATGACGCGAGCCTGTACCCAAACGAATGTAGGCGACTTCGTTCTTCATCATGGGGACATTCGATTCGATCGAGACAATGTTCCCGGCAATGCCGATCACTCGTGCCTGCACGGCCAAGTCTTCAGAACTTGAGAACGGCATAATCGCCCAGCGCCTCCTGAGTCAATTGGTCGAAGCGGACTCTGCCATTCGCCGCGTCCTGACTTGTCCAACGATCGATGATCTCCCAACGCGCGACATACAAAGGAATCGCTTCAAAAGAAAACGTGTACCGGGCTGCCAGTCGAGACCAAGTCTGCCAAGTGAACTCAAGTAAGATGCGATCGGCGGCCACGATATTTCCTCGATCCATTTGCTCGGTAAATGATTCGATCCAGCGATAGCGGCGACCAAGACCAAAAGTCGACTCAGCCCAATGCCGTTGGATCGGTGCGACAAGTTCACCTGCGGCTGTGGGAGGGCCCAAGTTGTCATGTCGTCGTCGTATAGCAGCAACAATCGTGCGGACATTGATTCGTAAGTTAACAATCTCGCGAATCAGGGGATCGGGGTTCTCCATCAACTCTTCGTAACGATGCTGAATGTCGTCGTCACTCCACGAAACTAATTGACGATCCCAACTAAAGAAGCTCGCCAGTTGATGAATCGTATCCGCATCTTTGTCCGTCAGTTGCTTGAGAAGCTGGCTCAAGCGTGGACGTGTGATCGGCGTCCGTTCCACGTCAAAATGCGCGGGTAGTGCCGGTAGACTCGCAACCAAGGTGTAGTACTTCATCGGTAGCTTGTGGCGTGAGTCAGTTACTTTTCAATAATGGCGCGAATTCGCGGCGAAAGATGCTTAAGTAGCAAGTGCGTTAATGTGTCGGTCGTAAGATCGATTTCAAGTTGTCGATCGACGACTTGCACGCGAACTCCGGGCACGTCACTATCGATCACTTCGAAAGTCAGTCCGTCGCGCAACGATTGACCAGCCAACGAACGAGCCAACTCGTCTAGCATCTTCGTAGCGTTGCGATCGTCCTCTTTCGTTCCGGCTTCCACATTCCCCAACAGTTGCACGATCAAATCGGAATCACCGGCCACCGGAACAGCGGTTCCTGCAATTTGGAGTATCAACTGGCGAAGAAATTCGGGGTCGGTGAGCGCCTGCTCCACAAATCGATGTAGCGTTCGTTCGAAACCGGCCCGTAGTTCTTCGGTTAAGCTCAGAATGGCATCTCGCCCTGCAAGTCGCACTGCGGCTTCGCCTTTCAAGCGCAGCTGATCGGCATCATCTTGAGCTGCCTTGCGGATGTCGGCCGCCTGCCCATTCGCTTCGTCCAGAATGCGCGCGGCTTCCTTCCTTGCCTCTGCTAACAAAGATTCGGCATCCGCTCGTCCTCGATCGACCCCCTGTTGATGGAGTCGGTCAATCAGCTGTTGGACACCCGTTTCGTTGGTCTGCTGTTCATCCACGGTTACGCCTCAATTACTTTATGGAGTCGGGATGCCACCCGCGATCACGAGCGCGAAGATGAACGCGAACACAGCAAAGCCCTCAACGATTGCAGCGGGCGCGGCGGAAAGGCCAAAGACTTCGGGTTTTGTTTTCGTCGTAACAATGGCAGAAGCGCAGCAGAGTCCTTGATACGCGGCGCTGGCGAGCAATGCCAATCCACAGAGAATCCCAACGCCAAAGAGTCCGGGGGCCGTCGCGGTCGTGACCTCTCGATTGAGAGCAAAGGTGACGACAATGCCATAGATGATTTGCGAAGAAGGAAGCGCGGACAGACCGATGAATCGCCCATATCCGCTCTCGACATCAAGCAGCGCGCCGCAGGCCGCTTGCCCAGCACGCGCGCAACCCATAATGCTGCCGATCGCACCCAGTGCCGTTGGTCCATAGATCCCGGCCCATCCGAGCATCAATGCGAAGTTGTCCATCAGCGTTCCGCCCTCTTTCGAAATGGCTGAAAGGCATAGCCCTCTTGGCTCAGACCCCAGTTGAAAAATTCGATGCAGTTCAAACGCAGGCCATGCACGACACCGCCGACCAAGCCAAGCAGGAAATTGATGCCGTGGCCGATCAATAGAATCACGATCGCAAACAAGATACCAATCCCACCACGTTCGTACACGCCCGCCGCCATTGAGTTGAACGTGATTGCCAGTTGTGCGCTGGCCAAACCCAACGCGAAAAGCCGCAGATAGCTAAGCACATCGCCAAACGCTTTCGACAAATTAGCGACTTGCATGAGACCATCGACAAGTCGCATCCCGTATGCCTTCCAGTCTCTGGTCAGCCAAGGGCGTTGGCTGCTGAACAGCAGAACCAAAACTCCTCCTAGGCTCGCCATCGTCACACCGCTAGCTCTCAGTGCGTCCGTCTGGGAGTAACTTCCCAGGCCAATCAGGAACGCGCCGATCATCACCATGGCCCACGCCAAATGCCCAATCGAACGTAGTTGACCGTGGCTGCGAAACGCGGTGATGACGTTTGCCAGCGACAGATGGATAACGCCGATGGCAACCGCGATCGCCATCATCGCATTTTGATCTTCCATCATCGGCTTGCCATCCAACCGAATGCGAAGCGAGTCCAAGAATGTTCCTGGCTTAGGCTCCGTACCAAAGTAACTCCCCACAACGACTCCATACGCAATGGTGACGGAGGCAATTCCAATCAGTAGGTTGCGCGCGGGGGCTCCTGACTTCTGTTGGGAAAGCCACCGCCAGCCTAGCACAATCAGCAATGCCATGACGAAGCCATACCCGGCGTCAGCAATGATCATCGCGAAGAACAGACTAAACGAAAGGAAGACGATCGTCGTGGGGTCCCAACTTTGGTAGCCAGGCGTGATATAGAACGTCACAAGGTTCTCAGCCCCCGCAATGCGCTCCGGATTCTTCAGGAGTGTCGGAGGCGTCTCGTCGCGGCGCGGTTCCGAAAGCACGATCGCCAAGTTGTTGCGTCGCGCCAATTCCTCAATGTCTCGAGCAGCCGATTTGGGGACCCAACCCTGCAATGCGAATACGTGCTCGTCCGTCCACAAACCGTGCGCAGCATCTTCCTTGTCCGCTTGATCCGCGGCGGCATCGAGATCGTCTCGCAATCGTTTGCTCCAGCGAGTCAACGTGGTTCGCTGCCAGTGAAGTTCCTCCAACTCTTCCCCGATTTGATCAATCCGTAAATGCAACTCGGACAACGGCCGCGAGTCCAAAACAACTTGATTTCCCACAAATCTAGACGGTGCTTGTTCCGCGACGACGACAACGTAGGCAAAGCGGTTGTCGCGTTTGATGATCTGAACGACGTCGTCCGTTGCCATGCGATCTTGATCACGAAGCGGCACCTGGAAGAAAAACAGCTGATAGCCAGCGAGTTCCTCTTGATCTGGTAGGCGAAACTCTCCCCAGGGCGCTTTCATTTCGATGGCATGTTGGATTTCATCACGCTCTTCCTGAAGACGTTCGTGACGATCCTTGATACTCAAGAGCCGTTTCACTAACTCTTTGCGATCAAACCTTGACGCGTCGGTCGCAGGCCTCCGTTGCAAGGGAGCTCTCATCAAGTAGCGGTACGCCTGAATCGCCTCCAAAGACCCGCCGTTGCGCGTTGACTTGGGCAGCTCGCGAAGTGGCAAGAGGTGAACGCAACCCAACTGCTGCAATTGGTCCAGCAGCGCTTGCTTCTGCTCGCTCGCTCCGTAGATGGTCAATTTTTGCAGTTGGACGATGGCCATGGCTGCGATCTACTCGCTGATCGTGGTGCGTCGATGTTTCTTCTTGGCAAGCTTGGATCGGACCACTGACGCGCGCTCCTGGTCCGCTAAGGCAACGCTGATCTGCCGAATGTTGGCTTCAGCTTTCGGGATCAGAACCTTCTCAAACAAATTGACGCGTTGCGTGATCTTGCGGGCAGCAACTCCAAGCACACGAATGCGTTCCTGGCCGATCTGGAGGTGGATTTGATGTCGGACGATCGCCTCCATGCTCTCCACAAACTGATCAACCCAGAACGGCAATGTGAGCCGTGAATATTCGGTCCGCTCGATCGTGATGTTAACCACAACAGGCAGCTTTGCCCCAACGACGTTCTCTTCTCGCAAGACCACATCACGAACCTTGATGAGTCCCCGCAGTTGATCCGGGTCGACCGTTGAGCTTCCGAGGCTAGGAAGCAGGCGGTCTGCTTGCTCCTGAAGTTGCTTTCCTCTGATATGCAAGCCACCCAACAGCTCTTGTGCCTCCTTCAGGGCCCTTGCCAATTGCTGCCGCTTCAAATCGAGTGACGGCAAATAACGCCGATACATTGCCAAATGATCGCGTTCCCGTTTCAGCGCGTTTTTGTTTAAGGAAAGTCGCATGGTTGTTTTTGGCGATCGAAGTCGGAACCAGTCAAGTGCACTTGCGTGCGCCGTTTCCTGATCAATCCAATCTGGACGATGTCGCTTAGCGTCAGCAGAGACACGCGGCGATTAAAGATTGCGAGGGTAGTACTTGCGAATCAACTCTTCTTTCATCAACAACTCATCGGCTGTGAAACACTCGGCAAGCGTCGTCCAGCCCATATCAAGCGCTTCCGAAAACGGCATGGAAACATTGACATCCATAAAGCGTTTGCGGAACAGCGCGCCGAACCGAAGCAACTTGTGATCGAACTCAGACAGCTCAAAAGCCATCGCCTGCTTTTGCTCCGCATCTTTAGCTTCCGAGTAGAGTCGGATCATCGTGTTCATGAGCTGGCCATGATCTTCGCGAGTCGACTTGCCGATGACTTGCTGCTTAAGCCGAGAAAGTGATCCGAAGGGATCAAGCATCCCATCGTGAAGGTAAAACTGTCCCTCAGTGATGTATCCCGTGTTGTCTGGGACGGGGTGAGTTACATCGTCTCCGGGCATCGTGGTCACGGTCAAGATGGTCACGCTGCCGGCGCCTTCGTAGTCGCATGCTCGTTCGTATCGCACGGCAAGCTGGCTGTACAAGTCGCCCATATAACCCCGCGTGGCTGGGACGCGTTCCATAGAAACACCGATTTCCTTCAAAGCATCGGCGTAGGCGGTCATGTCAGTCAACAGAACGAGCACGCGTTTGTGCTCTTCGACGGCGAATTGCTCAGCAACCTTGAGTGCCATGTCGGGAACCAACATGCGCTCGACAATCGGATCAGACGCTTGATTGACGAACATTACCGTGCGTGGGAACACGCCTTCGTCTTCGAATTTGCGGTGGAAGAAGTGGTAGTCATCGAAGACCAACCCCATCCCGCCAAAGACTACGATCTCGGCATCAGCCTGGATACCGATTCTGGCAAGCAGTTGGTTGTACAACTCGCCGGCTACAGAGAACACAGGAATCTTCTGGCTCTCAACGAGGCAATTAAAGACATCGATCATGGGGATGCCGGTCTCAATCATTCGCTTAGGAACGATGCGCTTGACCGGGTTGACTGAGGGGCCACCGATTTCAACGACAGGATCTTGTCTTAACGAGGGGCCACCATCGATGGGATTGCCGCTCCCATCGAAGACGCGCCCCAAGATGTTCTCGGAGTACGTGACTTGCGACGAGTGACCTAGAAATCGCACTCGAGCGTCACTGGAGATTCCTTTGCCTCCGGTGAAGACTTGCAGCGAAACCTCGTCGCGAAAGATCTCGACGACCTGCGCCAGTGACTTCGCGCCATCAAAGTTTTCGATGATGGCTAGATCCCCCAAGCCGACGTGCGATGCCTTTACCTGCAGGACGTCGCCAACAATCGAGACAATATGCGTATGGAAGGTCAGCTCGTTGATCATGGCTGGCAAAATTAAGTCGAGGTTCGCGGTGGAGAGGAGTGCAGCCTGGGAGAAGCCTAAAGGGGAGA
>PABJ01000191.1 GCA_002699105.1 Ectothiorhodospiraceae bacterium
AGGCCGGCCGCCGCGTGAAAGAAGTTGTTGAAATCCTGGGCGTCCCCCGGGGTACCATTTCCAGGTGGACTGCCGCATACAAACGTGACGGCTTCAAAGCTATCCGGAGTCAGAAGCGAGGGCGGAAAGTCGGTAGTTGTCGGACCCTCACTCCTGAGCAGGAAGCCCACCTTCAAAAGCTCATCGTTGACAAAGCACCCGATCAGCTCAAATTACCATTTGCCTTATGGAATCGCGGAGCGGTCAAACTGCTCATCAAACAGTTATGGGATATCAAGATGCCCATTCGCACTGTCGGTGAGTATCTCTCCCGCTGGGGATTTACCCCTCAAAAGCCCGTGAAGCGCGCCTACGAACAGAATCCCGCTGCCGTTCGCAAATGGCTTGATGAGCAATACCCACAAATCGCCGTTAAAGCCAAGCAGGAAAAGGCGGAGATTCATTGGGGTGATGAAACCGGTTTGGCCACCGACAGCTACAATGGCCGCAGTTATGCCCCACGTGGTAAAACCCCGGCAATCCGCGTCAATGCCAAACGGGAACGCATCAGCTTGATTTCCTCGATTACCAACCAGGGCAAAGTGCGTTTCATGCTCTATGACGGAGCGATGAATGCTCAAACCTTAATCATCTTCATGAAACGGTTGATCAAAGACTCCGATCGTAAGGTCTTTCTGATTCTGGACAACCTGCGAAGCCATCACAGCAAGGTGGTTACCCAATGGCTTGAAAAACATAAAGATCAAATTGAAGTGTTCTACCTGCCACCCTATTCACCCGAGCTCAACCCGGACGAATACCTGAACAGCAATGTGAAGACGTCCTTTCATTCCAGTGCTCCCTCACGCGACAAATCGAAGTTGAAACGTAAGGCAATTTCAATTCTCCGACGACTGCAGAAGCAACCTGCAAAGATTGCAAAATACTTTAAACATCCGACAATTGCTTACGCTGGCTGAGTCACATCTTTAATTGCCGGAGCAACAATAAGCTGTTTTTAACAATAAAATTTGGGTATTGCGAGTACTATGGAAAACCATAAACTGAAATTTTCCGTTGATAGTGCGCTCTTGCGAGAGCTTGGCGAAAAGTTGGTTGAATCTGTTCACCTGGCATTGGTCGAGCTAGTGAAGAATGCCTACGATGCGGATGCAACAATGGTTGAAGTTACGTTTTCCCAAAACGAGAATGGTGAAAACCAGATTGTCATTATTGACGACGGTACAGGAATGAACTTTCAAGATGTAGAAAAATACTGGATGCGAATTGCCACGACTCAAAAAACCCAGAATGACGTTTCACCGATTTATGGGAGACCACGAACGGGGGCAAAGGGGATTGGCCGTTTTTCATGTCGCCGACTTGGAAATAAATTAAATTTGATAACGATGGGTACAGAGAAAGGCGGCCAACGTGGCCGTCAATGCATAGTTCAAAAAACCCAGGTCGAATTCGCGTGGGATAATTTTCCTCCCGGAACCGATGTAACAACAATTGAATGCCCGGGTCGACGAGAAACTGTCCCAACGGCCGATACGGGTACAACGCTGATCATTACCATGGATCCGGAAAGGGAAAATGAGTGGTCAACACGAGGGTATGGGTGGCTGAAGCGTCAATTGGCGGTTTTAGCCGCGAATCGAGGGACCAGGCGCCCGGAGTTTGAGGAGGATCCTGGTTTTAATATTTACCTGTTTGCCCCACAACTTGAGGAGGGGATCAAAGACCTTCGCACAGAAATGTTTAACGCTGGGTGGGGCACACTAAAAGCCTTTATCAACAAAAATAATCAGGCTGTATGTGAATTGGATGCTTTAGGTATTGGCACCAAAAGCCATGTTTCGAGGAAGACATTTGATGCGTTACATGATGTCTCACTTGAGCTTGGGATTTTAATTGACAAGAAGGAGCACCTGCGCGACAAAAGGGTATTGTCCCTTGGAAACTTAAAGGACATACTTGGGCGTTGGGGTGGAGTACAGGTACGATATCGAGGCTTCAGGGTATATCCATATGGCGATGACGATTGGTTGAATATTGACCGGGATCGCGGGTTGAGGCGACCATCGCCCAGGGGTGAATTATTTGCTTTTGCGCAGACTCTAAAGGGCATAAATCCAAGAAGGGCTTTGCTCAATATGGTATCCATGCGAAGCTATGTGGGGAGCGTCGAGATTGGCCCAAATGCCTCCGGTTTTGAAATGAAGGCCAGTCGGGAGGGATTTGTTGAGTCGCCTGCTCTGCGACAGTTAAAGGAATTCACACGGTATGCAATAGACTGGGCCACTATTTATTATGAATTTTATTTGAAAAGCAAACAAAAAAAGGAGTCGGCCCTGGCTAGGGCTGAGTTTGAGGAAATTACCAATGAAACCGTCGATCAGGATTCTTTGATTGAATCTGCTATACAATACATACAACAAGAAGTCGATATCGTCACAAAAGAATTACCACCTCTTGAAAAAAAGGAAAAAGAAAGGGCTCTTTTCAGTGCTGCCAAAGTGATAAAAACCCAATATCAAGCAGATAAACGGGAATTGATGCAATTGCGATTGATGGCTTCAACGTCGATTTTATTACTAGTGTTCTCACATGAAGTAAGATCGTTGTTGGCGCTTTTGGGAGAGGGAACTTCAGGACTGCAGACGTTGGCTGAACAGGAATCGATTGAGAATAGAGCGTGGATACGACAGCTAAGTGAGGAATTCGAAGATACCAAAGAAAGGTTTCAAGACCTGCTGGGGCTGACCTCCTTAATTGGTGTTGATTCAAGGGACGGCAAACCAAAACAATTAACGTTGCGAAGGCGGGTTGAACGTTCAATTCGCGTGTTTGAATTAATAATTAAGAGATATTCAATCAAAATTGATATTGTTCGAATTCCGGATACAATTATTACTACAAGCTTGTCGGAAGCAGAGTTGATGGTGGTGTTAATAAATCCTATTTCGAATTCAATCAAATCCGTTATTGCCGGAGGAAGTGATCGACGGATTGCGATAGCAGCTAAACGGTTTGATGGGTTGACAAAAGTTCATATTTCCGATTCAGGGCTTGGGCTTGACCCTGAAAACTTTGATAAAGTGTTTGAGCCCTTTGTTTCGGATCCGCATCGGCTGCTTTATTCGAAATTCGAAGATGAAATTGAGGATGACATTAAACATATTGTGGGAGCAGGTTCAGGACTTGGACTAAGTATTATCAAAGAAATTCTTGAAGCACGGGGTGGGGAGGTCCGTTTCATAGAGCCACACCCAAATTGGAAATGTACGTTGGAGATTCTTGCATCATGAAACTTAAAATTATCTGGATCGATGATCTGCCAAGTCGTAAGTCGTCGTCAAAACTTTTAGAAACCAAAATCAAGGACAAGCTAAATAAGAAAACTGAATTTAACGATGCTGAAGTTCATTTCGCGGACGTAAGCCAGCAAGATTTGTTCACACTCTTAGACAATATTCGGATTCACGGTGACGCCGATTTGATCCTGATGGATCACCTTTTAACAAACGTAGAGAGACCGACTGTCGGGTCCACGGCTGCAGAATTTCTTCGCGAAAAAATGGCTGCTATGCCAATAGTTTGTGTCACAGGTGAGAATCTGACAAAAATCGGGGCGCATAGAAGTTCGCTTTACGACGAAATACTTGCAATTGAAAAGGTCTCCAAATCTGCAGCCTTGTTAATATCCATTGCAAAATCCTACAAAGTTCTTAGAGAAAAGCCACCCAAATCAGTTGGTCAGTTGATCAACTTGCTCGGAGTACCCAAAACGGATCGGGAAAGATTGGCCATGATCCTTCCCGATGATTTGAAATTGGGCATGAATAGAGACAAAAATAATTCGATCTTGCGAATGTCAAGATGGGTTCGAAATACGCTTTTGGAAAGGCCGGGATTTCTGTACGATAGATTGTGGACAGCAACCTTGCTGGGCATAAAGGAAAACAGTTTTCATAAAGTAGAAGCTTTCTTTGAAGGGGCAAAATATAGTGGGTTATTTTGCGTTGATGGGAGGGACCGATGGTGGCAAAGCCAGTTGCGACAAATTCTTGCTGATGTCGTCTCAGTTGGAAAGAATGAGCTTCCATGGGAAATGGGAAGGCGGTTGCTAAATATTTCAAAAAATGATTATAGCAAATGCAATAAATCAGGAAAAGATTTTCCGGAAACTGTTGCCTATTTGGATGAAAGCTTAGAGGATAGGGCACCTATGCGTCTTCGATATACGGTTCGCCATCCGCTTTTTGAGGAATCCTTGTTTTTTGAAGAGATTCGAATGATGAAAGGGTAACCATGAAAATCAATTTTGATTACCCAAAGCCACTTGACCTCAAAAGAAACGAGCGCAAAACTCTGGATTATTTGCGCAATCAACCAAATGTTCAACAGGATTTTGGTGAATTGGCAAGCAGGGCCAGAAATCTTTACTTCCAGATTTCTGACGATAAAAGTCTTAAACTCTCTCCTATTGATTTTAACGCGGAGATGGCGATTGAAATAGAAAGAAGAAAGAAAAAGGTATTTGTGGGAGCAATTATAAAGACGCACAAAAAAAAGAACCGATATGAATATCAGCTTGTGAGTTACCTTCTTGCAATTTGTAATGGAAGTGAGCTGATTCGTAAGTTTCATTTTGATTATGCATTTGAGAAAGTGGGTCAGAATCAAAGCGTGCCAATCTTTCATCTTCAATATGGCGGGAAATTATCGCCGTATATGAAACAAAAAGGCATTGACGATGGTAAAATCGAACCTTGGCTTTCATCACCACGTTTGAATTTCCCTCCCATAACCCTTGCGCTTCTCCTGGATGTTGTTTTTTCAGAGTTCAGGACGGTTGAAACGAATAGGATTGTCGAGGACCCGCAATGGCGGTCTTTGGTAAAACGAAATGAAGAATTGGTGATGATACCATATTTTTCAAATATCTTGCGGTTCACCAATTCTGGTTTGCATCGTCAAAATCGCCTTGTTCGGGATTTCTGTCATGGTAATTAAGTCGACTGATTCCCAGAAGTTGAATGGGGTATTCTATACACCATCTTTTTTGGCGAGGCTCCTTGTTGAACCTTTGATTCAGAATAGGAAGCTTGATATTTTTGATCCTGCATACGGTGACGGAGCCCTATTGCTTGCTTCAGAGCAGATCCACAAAATGAAGTTTGCGGAGGTGAACCGAAGTAACTTAGGGCTATTTGGCAGTGATATAGCTCCAGTAAATGGTTTGTTGAGCCATCTTCCCGGATCAAATTTGTCGCAAAAGGACTTCTTTGAATACCCTATCCGAAAGAAGTTCGATATTGTGGTAATGAATCCGCCCTATGTTCGGCATCATTATCTGAGCAAAGAAAAAATTATAGAGTATAAACACTCATTGGAGGAGAAAACACTCTTAAGTAACCGGGCGGATCTATGGAGCTACTTTGTACTGAAGACCACCAGACACCTGAAAAAGGGCGGTGCGGTCGGTGCGATTTTGCCATGGTCATTTTTACATGCCGAATACGCTCGGGCGCTTCGCCAGTGGCTAACGCAGAAATTCGGCCGGATTGAACTGTTGAGTATTAATGAACCATGCTTTGACAAAGCAAATGAGCGCATCTTGCTTTTGTGGTTGAGGGATTTCGGTGAGAAATGTAATTCAATTAAGGTGGCCGAAGTCGACCACCCTAATAATAGGTTTGAGTTTGTTCAATTGTCTCTTGATAAATGGTTATCCCCAAAAGTGGTGCTTGGCCGAAGTGATTGCACTTTTGAAACCATCAATACCTATAAGTCTGATTTTGGCTTCACCGAATTCAACAGTATCGCGGATATCAAACTTGGGGTGGTAACGGGAGCAAATGAGTTTTTCGTTATCTCAACTGAAAACGCAAATAAGTTTGGTCTTCCCAAGGCAAATCTCATTCCCGTAGTTACAGGATCAAAAGGTCTGAAGGGACTTGCGATCAGCGACAATACGCTTCCAAAGTGGCTCTTTGCAGTGAAGCCCAATGAAGGGGAAAAATTTGAAGCCTATATTTCAAGTGGAGAAGCCCTTG
The DNA here is from genome assembly GCA_002699105.1 of Ectothiorhodospiraceae bacterium. Classification (GTDB taxonomy): domain Bacteria; phylum Bacteroidota; class Ignavibacteria; order SZUA-365. The sequence continues at coordinate 6,045 of PABJ01000191.1, forward strand.
GAATCCATGAACGCCATCACCCACGCAATAGACATCCATGGTATGTGTTGAAAGTTGGAGCTGTTCCGGATGCATTTTTTCCCTATCGAATATTGCACATTCCATATCTATTCAAAAATGATACTTCTGCTCAATCGACGAATTCTGTTCATCGCGTTTATTTTAAAAACGTTTCTGAAACCCAATTGCAGTGGCTTCAAGTATGCAGTTTGTCGGTCCCGTTTCAACTTTCGATTGAGAGCAACAGCCGAATTTATGGGAAAGGCGTATTAAAAGTTGAACTATCCGCCCTCAAAAGGGCTTTGGTCTTCTTTACAACTGATCCTTGCATTGTTCCGGTTTACGATTCCATTTCGCATTGTTTGCGGGCTGGAAATAAAATTGAAGCCGTTCATATCGCAACCGAATTTTTGAATGCGTATCTTGGGATTCCTTCACACCTTGCTTCCGTTGCAAATAACGCTTTACTTGAGTTGCAAAAGCGCCGAGGAGCCCGATAGGCCACCGAATTTTGAATTTCATGAAGAGATACAAGAGGCTGTCCAGGGCACCTATAGCTCCCTACCTGAACGGCTACCATACAAAACTTCCTCCCCAGGTGCAATTCCGCCTGCCGCATTTTTGCCTCCGCAAAGCAGTATTTCCCAAGCATTCCTCGCCGATGGTCTTTTCGCATAGCCCTGCCCTCGATGTCCTGCCATAATTTCTGGCTCCCCGCAAGAAATAATTGCTTGTTCCAATGAACGAAAAATCCCAATAGCCACCAAGCTAACCAAACGCCGCTATTGTTTGTCCGTGAAGGTGGGCGCTAGAATTTCTTGCAATTCTTGGGGCGGCACAATGGTCTACTGCAGGTATTTCTTGCGCCTTGTGGTTTGGTATCCCTTTTGCCAAAGGAAATGCTGTGAATCGCAATCTGAGTTCCCGCATCCGGACCATTGTTCTGGCAATCGTAGTCATCATCCAGGGCAGCTTCATTGTTGTCTCTGCTCAGGATCCGGTTTCTCTTTATCCGGACCTGAGGTGGCCGCCCCATCTCGAAGGGCAGCGAGTCGAGGAGCTATCCTTCAAAAATGCAGACCTCCGTGACATTGTCCGCATGCTGGGTACTCGGTATCGACTCAATATTATTGTAGACAACACGGTGCAGAAGCGGGTTACAATCCACCTAGTGGATGTTCCGGTTTCCGAAGCGTTGCAGTATTTGGCGAAAGACAACAACCTGGAAATTTCTCAAACTGGACCCATTTTTAAAATGGGTCCACCTGCAGAGCTGCCTCCAGCGCCAAAGGAGTGGAACATCCATTTTGTAGAGGAACGGCTATCTGTAGAACTTCAGGCCGAGCCCGTTACCGAGGCAATTACCCAAATTGCAAAAGAAACCGGAAAAACCATTTTGGTTGATAGAGACATCAACGGAAACCTGACAGGCCAATTGATCAATACGCCTTTTGAAGCCGGTTTTCGACAGCTATTGAGTGCAAACGGATACCGTTTAAATGCGGAAGGGCAAATCTATCGGGTAACACGTGATTTCCTTCAGGACACTCCCCAGGGAAATCCGGGTCGTCGGACTGGCTTGTGGGTGCAGATGCATGAGGGGTTGATACAAATGGAATCACGACAGGCGTCCCTAAATACAGTTCTTGACGAGTTGTCCCGCCAAAGTGGAAAAAACTTCCTTCTCCTTGGCCAAACACAAAAACTGCTTGATGTCCGCATCAACGGATTGACGCTTGAATCCTGTCTGCAGAGTATTCTTCTGGAATACGATTTTACGTTCAAGGAGAACGGGAATGTGATCCTTATAGGCGATAAAGCCAATCCGGCTCTCACACGATCGGAGCTGTTTCGGTTGCGCTACCTGAAGGTCGATGGCATCCTGGAAATGTTGCCCAATCGGGTTATGGCCAAGGCTGAATTGAAAGTCATTCCGGAACACAATGCACTTCTCGCCAGCGCTTCGCAGGATGTGATTGTTGATATCGCTGATATCATCCGTCAGATTGATCGACCTATTCCCCAGATTTTTTTTGAAGCACTTGTCGTGGATTACCGCAATTTCGACATCCGAGAATTATCGGTCGAAGCAGGAATTGCCCAGCCGGATTCAAATGGCAATACTTTGGGTGAATTGACCAGATGGGTACCTGGCCTTGACCTAATCAGAACCGCACCAAGTCTACAACATGGAGCAAATCGTCTCGATAACTTCATTACAGGCGTTAACATTGGGCGACTGCCAAGGGATTTCTATGTTCGGGTCCGTGCTTTAGAACAGGCTGGTAAGGCTAACATCCGGTCTCGTCCTCAACTTGCTACTCTCAATGGCCATCCTGCGGAGTTGAAGATTGGGGAAACCCGGTATTTTCGACTGGTTTCGGAAACACCCCTGCGAGACCCATCGCAGGTATACCTGCAGACGTCTGAACGATTCCAGACAGTGGAAATCAACATCTCTCTCAACCTAACCCCTTGGGTGAGCGCTTCCGGGGAAATCACGGTAGAAATCCATCCGGAATTCAATACGCCAGGGGAGCAGGTCTCCGAAAATGTTCCCCCCAATATCCAGACCCGCTCATTGAATGCGACTGTACGGGTTCAGGACGGTGAGACAATTATTTTGGGTGGCCTGATTCAGGAAATCGAAAACGAATCCGTCAGCAGGCTGCCGCTACTGGGGAGAATCCCAATATTGGGTAGGCTGTTCTCCAGCCAGAATCACGACCGTGTAAAGAACGAGCTCATTATCTACCTAACACCCCACTTGACCTATAGCGAAGACTGGATGCAAAAAAATTGAGAAAATTTCAAAAAAATGCCTTTCTGCGGGCAATATATATCAGGAATATTGGCGATCTGCGCTCAGCTCAAATAGGTCAAGTCGCATAGAACATGAATCCAATTTCGACAATAAAGCGGGCCTCGATAGGTTATCAACAGGTATTAATGACCGGTCAGAAGAGCCTTGGGATCGATCTCAGACCAGATGGTGCCTGTCTTGTCTGTTTACAGCGCAAAATTCAGAAAATTTCGGTTACTGGCCAACTGTCGATACCGGTATTACTAAAAAGCAACCCTATTGCCGACATCGCAAAAGCCATCGAAGATGCAAAAATTCAATTCGACTACCTTGCAGTCAACACCAGCAATACCAAACCATTGATGCGCAAAGTGGACCTCCCCCCCTCGGTGGGACTTGCCCAGTTTCTTGACGAAGAAGAAGACTGGATTCCGGTTGGTCTGCGTCGGGAAGATTTGGAAATAGGGGTTCTTCCAGGCTGGGAAAGAGGAGAAGGAGATGACAATTCCTTCTGGATCGCCATTTTTCGCAAAACAGAGATACAAGGCCTCCGCAAGCCTTTTTCTGGCAGCAAAGATATACGCATTATTCCTCGGGGATGGGAAGCCGATTGGTATTTTTCAGGCTATCTAACGGACATGACTGGTGTTTTATACACTCAGAGATTTAAGACCGAAATCAGACGGTATTATAAGGGCCACCTGATTCACTTTGAACGGGAAGCGGCGACCCGGGCCTGTGACAATGCAAACCCCATCATTTGGATTCCAGATTTCAACCAACCAAATGAGATGGAAAGTGCTGTTGAAAATGGTTTAGGAAAGGTCGAAGGAGCTAAAAACTTGGCCATAGTTTCTTCAATTGAAGCTGCGCCGCAGGTTCCGGAAGACCTTCCCCTTGAATTTCATACCGCTTGGTTGCTCGCTGCAGGAGGATTCAATATTGAAAGCCGTTCCGTAGAGATCGGCTTTCCTTTCGATCGGCAATCGGGAAGCAAAGGGCCTTATGGACAACTGACCAAGCGCAGCATCGTCGTTCTTGGTGCTCTGATTCTGTTGTTTGGAATCCTAGGGTATGGAATTCAGGCCATTGGGCAGAACCTGTTGATGGATTCAGAAGATGATCGCGTTATTGCAGGCCAATACGAGATGGAAAGATCAACACTGCAAATGCAACTCAATGAAATTAAGGTCCAGATTTCCAGGCTTCGAAGACTTCACAAGCCCATACACCTTGTAACTTTTCTAACCTTGCTGAGTGTTGAGAAAATGCCGGAAGGTGTGTGGATCGAAGGTCTCTCAATGAACCCGGATGACGGCTCTGAGACTCAACCAGGGATCCTGATCTCTGGTTTTTCAAAAACCACTGAGGATATTTCCCGATATGTAACCGGACTGCAAACCGGTTACTCCGGTGTAACCTCCCAATTACTTGAGATCAACCGCTATTCAGGGCCAGAAGTCCGCAGGCGGTTTAAAATGCCATTTCGCAGTATTTTGTATTTCAAAATTCGGGTCGGGCTGAATGGATAATTGGAAACGGCTATTTTGGTCAACACAGGCGGGCATGGTAGTAGTTGGATGGATTGTGCTGTATCCACTTTGGGAGCCTGTCGTTGCCACGGGTTATGAACTGGTTAAGCAATTTAACACCCCGCTTGATACCACAATTATCCGAATTGAAACTTCGTATCTCCAGGCAGAGAAACAGATGTTGGATTCGAGATTAGCCCGGCTTCAACGCAGAGCGAAGTTAAATCTGCCATTTGTTGAAGCGGTTACGGCCTTGGAAAGCTCCGCTCGAATGAGTGATTTGAAGATAAACCACATTCGACCTGACGCTGCAATGGCCCAAGCCGTTGAAGGTGAATACAGCTTTGTTCCGGTCGAGATGCAAGTCTGCGGAAACTTCAATTCTCTTGTGGCCTGGCTTCATGACCGGGAGCGTGAACCGCAAGTGCAGATCACAAAATTCCAATTGAAAGCTGCGACGGTAGAGGGCGCGAACCAGGCAGAACTGGATTTAGTCTTTTTATTGCGAAGCTTACGGTAATCCAAATGGTCACCCAGATTGGGAAACCTCGATTTTTCCAATTTCTGTTGCTCTTTGCGGCAATCGGCGTTTGGAGCTTTGTGGGCCGCCAATTCTGGAAAGGAGGAGATCAAATACCCGAATCAGATCAGGGTGGGCATATTACCACTTTACCGCCGACAAGTGAGAGTTTGGACGACACAGTGATAGCAGATCGAATCCGAAAATTGCCGTATCCGTTCGCCCCAAGACCGACAGGAAACTCGGTAGATGTTGATATTCCAACTACACCCCCTCCTCCCCCCGAAACCCCTCCTTCCCAGTTACTCCCCATTCTCTACAGGGGATTTACAACGGATCGGGGTATTCGGATGGCAATTCTGGAAGACCCGAATGGTATAACGTTCTACGGCATTTCAGGAGACAGCATCCGGCAATGGAAGATAACCAGAATCGAAACGGACTCTGTTTACTTTCAAAATGGACAATTTTCTGCATCCATTACAATTGCTCCCTAACCCAAACGGCTGACTGAGGATATCATGTCAATCTGTGGTGCCTATATTCTGCCTTCGGAGAATCCCAGCTGTCAGATCCTTCATTCGCTGCGAAAGTTCTTTCGTATTGACATTATCAAACATGCCATGCAACTGAGCCGTGATAATGGACGAAAGAACTATGCCTTCTATATTTCCCGGTTCATGACGGAGTTTGAAATGCAAACTCGTCTGGTGACTCAATTTCAGAAACTGTATCCCTCCGCGGTTCAGATTCTGATTTCAATGGAAGGAGAAGTGCCTGAAATGGAATTTGCTTCTGGAAACTCAATTGTAATAAATGGAAATCAATATTCACCAACAGAGATACTTCAACAAATTGACTTCGCCTTAATGGCCTATGCCGATCGCAAGTTGGAAGAAGAATCTGGCAATACGAAAGTGCCGCCAATTGTAGGAGAAAGCCCGCAGTTGAAAGAAACAATCCGGAAGGCTAAACGGATGGCAATTCAATCGCAACCGGTCCTAATAACTGGCGATACTGGTACTGGGAAAGATGTCTTCGCGCGGTTTATCCATTTTTCGGGTACCAGGAATAAGGGGCCATTCATACCGGTAAATTGTACCACTATCCCTCACGATCTTTTTGAATCGCAATTTTTCGGCCACCGAAAAGGCTCATTTACAGGAGCAGACAAGCCAAATCGGGGGCTGTTTGTTGAGGCTCAATCCGGTACTATTGTCCTTGACGAAATCGGTGACCTGAACCTTGACATGCAGGTTAAATTGCTGCGGGCCATTGAAAACCAGGAAATAATGCCAGTAGGGAGTAGTCGTCCAGTCAAAACCGATGTTCGAGTTCTTGCTCTTACCAACCGGGATTTAACTGTACAAATGGAAAGAGGCCGGTTTCGGCATGACCTTTTTTACCGCTTGAACAGGCACCATCTTCACATTTCACCTCTCTCCGAACGTCCTCAAGACATTGTTGCGCTATTTGAGCATATACTCGACAGGAGTTGGTATTCCCTACGTCACAACTGGCGCAACTGTGTTGATGAGCAGGTTTTCGATCTCCTGCAAACGCTTGTGTTTCCCGGAAATGTACGGGATATCCAAAATTTTGCATTCCATTTACTTGATATGGTTACGCCTTCCACTCCGGAAATTGGCCTTGAATCAGCCTCAAGGATTGTGGAAGAATTGGGTTTGCAGAACCGGGATGCCGCTCAGAGCAATAGCAGTGATCTACGAACCAGTTTATTTAATTATGAGAGAGAGTTAATAACAAATGCCCTAACGCATACCGGGGGAAATGTGGCCCGGGCGGCAAAACAACTGGGCATCGCCCGGCAAAACCTGCAACAACGAATGCGAAAACTTCATCTCTTCCGGGAAGAACAATGGCTCAAATAAACCAAATGACATGGCTGAAGGGGAGTTCAGATCAGCTTGGTTATATTAGCCCCATTCGTTTGGCGCTGCACTTGGGCGCCGGCAAGAAGATCAGCCGTTTTACCCGTGATCTGTCACTATTGCTTCGCGCAAAGCTCTCCCTGACGGCATCTCTTTCAGTGCTTCAAGCCCAGGCAAGAGATGAGTACTCACGCTGTTTGGTAGGTCAAATCATGCGGAACCTTCAAAAAGGAAATAGTTTTGCGGAATCCATTGAACGATCAATCGGAGAATTTGACACATATTATGTAAACATGGTGAGGGTCGGGGAACTGACGGGAAACCTGGGTGAGATGCTCTGGCGTGTCAGCGAATACAAAGAAAAGATCATTGAACTGAAGCGAAAACTCATTCAAGCGTCCGTGTATCCCATTTTGGTTTTATTGGTGGCAACGGCGGCCACATCATTCCTCCTTCTTTATGTCGTCCCCACCTTTGCGGGTATTTTTCGCGATTTTGATGGCGAGTTGCCTGCAATTACCCGAATGATTCTGGGCCTATCGGCTTTTCTGCAAGAGTGGGGTGGGTGGCTGGGTTTGATGCTGGTGGCATCTTTTGTAATCCTCCGGATGATGTCGCAAAGGGAGGACGTTGGTCTCGTATTCGACCGCATCGTTTTTCGCTTGCCGGTGTTGGGTTCGATTATTGCAAAAAACCATATCGCCCAATTATGTCGAACACTCGGTAGTCTCTTGAAAAGCAGAATTCCTCTTCTGCAGGCCTTGAGAATTACGATTCAATCCTCCGAAAACCGACAGATCCGCAAGGAACTGCAGCAAATGAGGCGCCTTGCACAAAAGGGAAAAACCCTGACCCAGGGATTGGGTGGTTCCGTTGTTTTTCCAGCAATGGTAGTTCAGATGATTGCAGTTGGTGAGGAAACCGCAGAGTTGCCCAAAATGCTGATGCAAGTCGCCGAAGGTTTTGAAAAAGACCTTGATGTTTCAATCGAACTGCTTAGCACGGTGATCGAACCCGTCCTTATTCTGCTTCTTGGAGGTATCATTGGGGTGATCCTGGTTTCCATTTACCTACCGCTGTTCAATTTGGTGACTATCATCCAATAGTGAAAGGAAAAGGAAATGTTGGCTCGATATAACCCGGGGGTCGTCCGGGAAGATGGTTTCTCCCTGACCGAAATTCTAGTAGTCATTGTAATCATTGGGATCCTTGTTTTACTAGCCATGCCCAAGTTCACAAGCATTATCAGTCGGGCAAAAACGACGGAAGCGAAGATAATGTTGAAACACCTGCATACTCTCCAGACCGCCTACTATTATGAGAATGACCGGTATGCAATGGAATTACCAGCAATCGGGTTCGAAGCAAATGCCCTCATCTCCGAAGGTGGTGAAGCTCGCTATCGTATCGAAATGGTCAAGGCAGACCAAACAGGGTTTCTTGCACGTGCGGTTGCCACGGTAGATTTCGATAAAGACGGTACCTTCAATATCTGGGAGGTTGATCAAAGTGGCCAAATTGCGCAAACCACGGCCGACTAGCTATTGGCTATTTGAGGTATTGGTCGTTTCGGCAGGGCTGGTGACCATTTGGATTTCCATATCCGGCTGCAATTCACGAAAAATGATTGCAGAAACACCGCAATGGGATTCCACACAAGTGGCCGTGCTTCCCTTCACCGCTAGAGGTACTGGTCTGAGTGAACGACACGGCTATCTGGCAGCTGACCGGCTTACCACATTGCTGTTTATCCAAAGTGGCATTGCGGTAGTCGACCGAAGTCTTGTCAACCATGAGCTACATGAAATGAAAATAACTACCAGTTACTATATCGGGGCCACGGACATTCGGAACCTCGGCAGGGCTTTGGGAGCGAACCTCTTGGTTCTTGGCTTTTTGGATATCGTACCAACAGATAAGGCAATGTCCGCAGGACCCATTCTAGCGGTTACCCTGCGGTTTGTCGAATGTCGGAGTGGCCGCGTGGTCAATATCATTGATACACGACTGGTGATTGACAAAACACCTGAAATTGCGATAGGTAAGCTATTGGAAACGGCAATTGGAGAGGTACCTTGGTGAATCCTGACCAATCTGTTGCTCCGGAATTCCCCGCGGATTTTGTCCGAAAATATGGTTTGGTTCCCATTGTAAAGTCAGATGAATCATTGACTTGCGCAGGTAGCAAATCTCCTGGCCCGGAGGTTCTGGAGGAATTGGAATTTATCCTTCAGAAGCCAGTTGAAATCGAATTGTGGTCCGAGGCGCAAATTCGTCAGCGCATCGAATTGGTCTATGGATTGGATTTCGTTCAATCTACCCGCTCTTCTCCTAGCAACCCTGTGGATGAAAAATCACCTAACCCCCGTTCTGTGAGTCTGGGGACGAATGGACACGCCAAAAGACGTTCTGTCGTTGGACTGATTGATTCGATGTTCGAAGAGGCGTTGCAACAACGGGCCAGCGATATTCACCTCGAGCCCCAAGAACATAGCATCCGATTGCGCTATCGAATCGATGGAAAACTGGTGGAACGCGACAGGATTGAAAGTGCTATGGCTGCGCCTTTGGTTTCCCGCCTGAAAATAATGGCGGACTTGGACATTGCCGAGAAACGCCGACCTCAGGATGGACACATTCAGCTTTCAAGTGAGTCCCGCCCCGTTGATGTCCGTGTTTCAACGCTGGCAACTCGGCATGGGGAAAAGGTCGTGATGCGGTTGTTGGAACGCAACAATCAGGGCTGGAGCCTGGATTCTCTTGGTTTGGAAACGGAGCTCAATACCGTTTTGCGACGCTCCCTGAAACTTGCCAATGGCATGGTCCTGGTTACCGGCCCCACAGGTTGTGGCAAAACGACCACACTTTATGCGGCCCTGAATTATCTCAATTCCGATGCTGTCAACATAACAACGATAGAAGATCCGATCGAGTACCATCTGGACGGGGTCAACCAGACCATGGTGAATGCCGAAATCGGACTTACTTTTGCCGAAATTTTGCGAACACTCCTGCGACAGGACCCTGATATCTGCATGGTTGGAGAGATTCGCGACAGGGAGACGGCTGAGATTGCCGTGCGGGCCGCCCTGACCGGGCATTTGGTACTGTCCACTCTTCATACGAATGATGCCATAAGCACCGTGATCCGCCTTATCGACATGGGGATCGAACCATTTCTTGTGACCAGTTCGCTTAAACTGGTCATTGCTCAGCGTTTGGTGCGCTGCATTTGCCAGAGTTGTAGAGTCGCCGATGAGCTGGGGACGGAACTTTCCAAGGGCTACGATCTCCCGGAATGGCTGAGAAGCAGGACAATGTATGTGGGCAAGGGATGTCCCCGGTGCAATGGAACGGGTTATAGCGGGCGGCGAGCAATAATGGAGTATGTGGAAATTGATGAAGATTTGGCGGCGGCAGTTGTGAGTGGGGTAAGTCTCGGGGGGTTAAGAGATGCAATTCGCAAGCGAGGCAACCCCTCCCTCTGGGATGCAGGTCTTCGGATCGTAGCGGCCGGCGAAACGTCTTTATCAGAAGTGATTGCAATTGCCTCAGTCTAGATGAGAAAGCACAAATGGTGCCTGGTCATCAGAATCGTTGAATGCAGGTGGAGCTCGAGAGCTAAACGAATAAGGGTAAACGGATGCCGTTAACGATTGCAATTGTTGGTGAAGAGCCCTGCCTCCGCAGTTCTCAGGTAAAGGACTTGTTGCATTACTACTTATTGGAATATTATGATGGTGTGGTTTCCCTGAATTCTGCGCTGAAGGAGACGGTTCCGGACGTCATTGTATCGGACGAGACGATATTCGATAAAACCATTGAGGTTCTTGATCGAATGACAACGGGGGATTACTCAAGAAAACCGGTATGCGTCTGCATATGCCGTAGGCAAAAGCAAGGTCGACCAATTGCCAGTTCTGACAATTCCTTGTTTCACCCCCTTGGGAATGGTTCGCCCCCGCTAAGGCAGACGATTGACCAGGCACTAATCCGTAAAATCACGGAAGACATGACTACGGACAGGGAGGAGGGATCATTCCGTATCGTCGGTTCCTCGCAATCTTTGCGGCGGCAGATTGCCTTGACCCAAAAATCCGCTGTTTACGATGAACCGGTCTTGATTACGGGGGATACGGGGACCGGTAAGGAACTGTTCGCTCGATATTTGCACTTGTACAGCCGACGCCATTCACAACCCTACCATGTCGTCAATTGTTCTGCAATCAGTAATGACCTTTTTGAGTCCGAATTGTTCGGACACAAAAAGGGAGCCTTTACCGGAGCCTTGGCAGACAGCGATGGCCTCTTTCGGTTGGCCCATCACGGAACGCTGGTATTGGATGAAATATCGGAAATTGAGCCGCGATTTCAGGTTAAGCTGCTACGAGCCATTGAGAATCAAGAAATTCTATCCGTTGGCGGACAGATAGCAGAAAAAATCAATACCCGGGTTGTTGCACTGAGCAATCGGGATTTGTGGCGTGAAATGGAAAGAGGCACTTTCAGACCGGACTTGTTTCACCGTTTGAACAAGTTTCACATTCATCTACCAACGTTGAAAGAACGTGAAGATGATTATGAAGAACTGTTTTTTCACTTTTTGGAGCAAACATGGTTCTCACGATTGGAAAAGTGGAAAGA
>PABJ01000192.1 GCA_002699105.1 Ectothiorhodospiraceae bacterium
TCCGTTATGTCTCCATCCGCTACACCGGTATTACCGTGGAAGCGAACAGCGAGCTTCAGGGCTTGACTGTCGGTTGTGTCGGTTCCGGCACCACTATCGAGTACGTCGAATCGTTCAACAGCGATGACGACGGCTTCGAGTTCTTCGGCGGTACGGTCAACTGTAAGTACCTCGTCTCCGCCTTCAACTCCGACGATGCATTCGACTACGATCAGGGCTTCCGCGGTAAGGGACAGTTCTGGTTCGTGCTTCAGAGTGACGTGCTCGGCAACCGTGCCGGCGAATACGACAGCGGCGACAAGGGCGCACTTTCTGCATCGCCGAAGTCCAACCCGCAACTTTGGAACTGCACGTACCTCGGCTCCGGTCCGAACTCCGCAAACGCCAAGAACGACTTCGCTCTTATCTATAAAGAGCATGCTGGCGGCGGCCACTACAATAGCATCTTCGCCGACTTCCGCGACAAGGCAATCCAGATCGAAGACGTTGACGGTGCCGATGCACGCGAGCGTCTGGAAGCCGGCGAGCTCAAGCTCGAAAACAACATCTGGTTCCGCACCGCAGGCGACGACCTGAACGCCATTGTCGATCAGGACTTCGTCCGCACCTACCTTGCGGCGAACAACAACTACGTTGTGAACCCAAGTCTGCGCGGTGTCAGCCGTACAAACGACGGGAACCTCGATCCTCGTCCGAACATCGGCGCGCATCCGTACTTCCAGCAGCGCAAGGACTATCCTGCAGGCGATCCGTTCTTCGAGCAGGTCGACTACATCGGCGCATTCGGCGACGATCAGTGGCTGACAGGTTGGACGGCACTTTCGATGATCGGCATTGCCGGTGAACTCACCGCAACCGATGTCGAGGTGGTATCTTCGACTGCCAGCGACTATTCGCTGAGCCAGAACTACCCGAACCCGTTCAATCCTTCCACGACGATTGAATTCAGCGTTCCTGCACGCAGCGATGTGACAATCGATGTCTACAACGCACTCGGCCAGAACGTTGCTACCGTCGTTGACGGACAGTACGCAGCCGGTTCCTACAGCGTTATCTTCGATGCAAGCTCCCTCCCGAGCGGTGTCTACATGTACACGCTGAAGAGCGGTTCGACCACGATTGCAAAGCAGATGATCCTCAGCAAGTAATTCTTGCAGGGTCTGCTTCAGACCTAATATAACTTCCGATAAGCGGGGCGTGCTGAAAAGTACGTCCCGCTTTTTCTATGTACTGAATCCAGTCGGCACAACGCCTGTATCTTCTGCGATTTCACGGCGTTGCAGGAATCAATCGGAATGATAGTGCAACAATTCGCATTGTTATAACGTACCCCATTGTGAAATCAGACTATCACAGGCATCCCTCGAAAGGAGGCTTCCTATGCCGAGAAGGCTATATCGCTCAAGAAAAGAAACCATGATCGGAGGTGTCGCGGGTGGACTCGGAGAATACTTCCAAATTGACCCGGTACTCGTCCGGCTCTTGTTTGTACTCGCAGTGTTCCTCGAAGGGGTAGGCATTCTGGCATACGTGATTATGTGGATTGTCGTTCCCAAGGAACCCGAGACCGCAACGCCTCCCCCGACGCCGGGTTCAGATACCGATGAAGAAACGCAAGATGAAGAAATGTATAACGCACAGGATATGGAAAAGAAAGAAGAACAGAAGAAAAATCGTACTATCACAGGCGGCATCATACTTATCGTGCTTGGATTCTTTTTCCTGGCAGATAACTTCCTCCCGGGATTCAGCTTTTCGAGCTATTGGCCGCTTCTCCTTATCGTAATCGGTGGATGGTTACTGTACACAGCTATTCGCAAACAAACAGTCGGCCCGAAGGTGTAACATGAAATCTGGACGCATATTCTGGGGCGTGTTTTTCCTAACTGTGGGTGTCCTCGTTCTGCTCGATAACTTCGTCGGGATGCAGATTGAATGGAGCTTCCTCTGGAAACTCTGGCCGGTTGCCCTCATTCTTATCGGTATCTCCACGCTCCTAAAGGACCAGCGGTTCAAGTGGATGATCACCGGATCCGTTGCCCTCCTCGTCGGAGTGCTGATTTTTTCAGGTGCAAACAGCGGATGCTCGCGTGCGCAGAGTTTCTTCGAACAGGATTTTACGGATAACGGCACAGTCATTACTGAAGAGTTCACAACGCATGCGGATTCGACGATTAGTTCCGCCGAGTTGATTCTCGAAGGCGGCGCAGGCAGGTACCGCATCGGCGGGAAGACGGACGATCTGCTCCACGCGACATCGAAATCCTCGATAGGTCCTTACACCCTGAAGCAATCGAGGGATAACGGGCATGTGACGCTCACGTTGAGTATCGACGATAAGAAATTTGACTGGCAAGGCGGGACGCCCAAAAACCGTGTCGATGTCGCAATGAGCAAAGTGGTACCGTGGTCGTTTGATATCAGCATCGGTGCTGCAGCGCTTGATCTTAACCTCGCCGACTATATGGTCAGTCAATTGAATATCGATGCAGGCGCTGCGGATATTGAAGCCACGCTCGGCGATCTATCCGATGAAACATGGGTCTCCGTTGAGGCAGGAGCCTCATCCATTGATTTCAATATTCCAGAATCGGTAGGCTGCGAGATTAATGTCGATGTCGGCCTTACGAGCGAAGAGTTCACCGGCTTTACGCGAATCGACGAACATACGTACAGGACGAGTAATTTCAAGACGGCAAAGAAGAAGATACACATGGAATTCGACGCAGGAATTTCCAGCATCAAAGTGCGGAGATACACGAAACTCCCGGCCGAGCTTGATACACTGGAGGCAGAATCCGAGATTGACACAACCTCGGAGACCGAAGTGATGTTCTAGAGACGGTAGACAAATCTGATATGAAAAAGCCCCCGCAAATGCGGGGGCTTTTTCGTTTGCTGGATATCGTGACCGTTAGCGTGTTATCAACATCTTGCGGGTCTTTTCCTCGCCGTCGAACCGGACGGTGTAGAAATACACTCCGGCTTCGAGTTCGCCAATCGGCATTTTGACGAGGTGACTTCCGGTCGCTTGTTGTTCATCGATCAATGTCCGAAGCTCCTTACCCATCGCATCGTGAAGGACGAGTTGAACCGCACCGTCGTGCGGCAAGGTGTAGGATATCGAGACTTGATCGTCAGCGGATCGCGATACTGGGTTCGGGCTGTTCTGCGCGAGTGTGAATCCCGGTCCTGCCTGGAGGAGCCGATCTTCAGGAGCACAGAAATTGGTAAGCCTGAAAGTACCCGCCAACCTCGAATCCACATTTGCAAATCCGGTGTTGAAACTGAAGTCGTCCGAAATGACGATGTCGGTTGTTTCCTCGGTGCCGAGAAGCACGAGGCATTCGACATACACGACCGGCATGAGGCCGGGCATCACATATCCGCCGGAAGCGCTCATACTTACCATGCCTTCGTCGGAATCGTAGCTCCAGTTCACCGTCATCTCTTCGGAGAGGGTACCTTCGGTAACAATGCCGAGCGGATAAAGCATCGTCCGGTTGAACGAAATACTTCCGCTCCATGCATCGACCTCGGTGCCGTCGAGATCGTCATCAACCCGTACCGGAATACGGATGATATCGTCGGTAGCTCCTTCCAAATCACCGATACTGAGGTTCGTGGTCACGACAGTGCGCTGCACGCCCTCACCGCGAAGGAGACCATTTACGGCCAATGTACATGGCGAATCGACAAATGCCTGAATCTCGCCTACCCGTATGCCGGTATCGGCAGGGACGAAGCGGACTTCCACCACGATGGATTCACCGGGTTGGAGAGGCGAACCAATCGGTGGATCGATCGATACGATCTCATACTCGGAATCTGTCGTCACGATGGAGGACACGAGCAGCGGTGTATCGGAGGGATTCACGATTGTCGCCAGCATCACCTGCGATTGGCCGCCGAGAACAACAGGCGGGAAGAACACATCCGAAATGGAGAGCGTAAGCTCCGTCGTTTCAGTATGGATGACTGTAACGAGCTCTTGCTGCGTACCGTTGATGGTGATGTAGCTGTGAATCTCCGCATAGTATTCGCGGCTCGCGTTTTCGCCGGCAAACAGGAAGCTGTACGATTCCGTAGCTCCGATTGGGAGTGCCTGCGGCAATGAAGGTGCGCTCGCGAAGACGAAGTAGCCGCGATCTGTGCCCTCGAGTTTGATCGAGTCGATAACGGCATCATAGATGTGATCGTTTTCGATTTCGATATCGAACTGCGACTCCTGGCAATACACCGTCGACGGCAAATTGACCACATCCGGTGTTTGCAGCAGAAGGCCTTCCTGAATGACCGCGTTGATCGCAATCAACGTAGAATCGGTACAAGGATCGTTCGTCTGAAGAGTCAGGACATCGTTGTACGGACCTTCCGTGCTTGGCGTTATAGTGACTTGCAGATCGATGCTTTCACCGGCGCCAAGGCAGATAGGCAGATTTGGTACTATCGTCACATCCGGCGGGAAGTCTGCCGAAGTAAAGCAGTACGGCGCGCTACCGGTGTTTTCGAGCGTGAAGTTCAGTACAGAAGGCACTCCGGGCTCGATGCTGCCGAAGTTCAGCGTACCGTCTGCCGAGACGATGAAGGTTTCTTTCACCGATTCGAGCGGGAGATCGACAACCGGCTGCTTCGTATCGTCGGTGTTTACACTCAGCGATGCGAAGACAGGTCCGTCCGTTGCGATCGTGGAGGTTGTGGCGCGTACGCGGAAGATCCTTTCCTCGCCGGAAGCAAGAACTTCCGGCGCGGTAATTGGATTCAACAGCGTATATGCAGCGCTGCCGGGACCGATCACCGTTGCCGAAAGCAATGAGATCTCGCCCGTGCCCTGGTTGCGCAGCGTGTCCTCGAGGATGAGTTCCTCGCACTGTGCGAGGTTTCCGAACTGCAGAACAGCCGGTACCGTGATGAGATCGCCGCGGACACCTTCGCCTGTAAGATCGACGCAGATGGTATCCCGGCAGGGATCGTCGAAGATGACGCACGCTGTAGCCGGGATGGTACCTTCAATGCTCGGCTGGAACTGCACCTGTACAGTGACAAAGCCGCCCGCATCAATCGTGCTCGGCGTTCCGGCGAGAATGGAATAGTTTGCCGGAGGCGTTACAGCAATAGAAGCAATGCTGGCTTCGAAGCCGCCAGTGTTCGTCACTGTGAACGAACGGGAGGTGTTCGAGCCGATATTGACGTTCGGGAACGTCAGCGCAGACGGATTGACTGTGTAGACTTGCTCGTTCCATTCACCGCGCAGGACGATTGGGTAGACCTGCGGACAGGTGCTGCCCTGCACGAAGATCGTATCCGTGAATGCTCCGAATGCCTTACGAAGGAAGGTGATATCGAATGTCGCCTGGCGGCCGGGCTTCAGGACGAAGCCGGTGGCAAGCTGATAATCGAACGAGGATTCGCCCGCCGCCGCTGTGATCGTCAGCGTCTCGTTTGTCTCGCCGTGGTTTTCGATGACGAGCTGCTGCGTTGGTTCTGCATCGCATTGCGCAAGCATACCGAAATCAATTTCCATTGCGGAAAATACGATGGCAACCGAATCTCTGTCGGAGGTCAACTGTACGTTCAGCAGCGGATACGATGGGTCGTCGCTTTCGATGCGCAGGGTGGCTGCGTTCGGACCGAAGATGGCCGGATCCGCACAGAGAATGACGTTCTCGGTTTCGCCGGGCCGCAACTGGAACGGCGTGTTCCTGGCTGTGATCGAGAAGACCGGAACGCTCTGATCGACATTCAGGCCTGTGACATTTATCGCCTCGCTGCCTTGATTGCGAAGGCGTACGGTATCGCATAGCGCTTCGAATTCGCATGGCGATACGTTGAAGGCGATGCTGCCTCGATCGATACTCAAGCCGTCGGTGTCGCCTTCGCCGTTGAGGCTGAGGACATGGGTGTAATCGCACGGCGTGGCCCGGACTGTCACATGGCCGAGGAACGGACCTGTGCCGTTCGGCGTAAAGCCGACCATAAAGCCGAGCGTCTGTCCCGGTTGCAGTGTCACCGGCAGTGCTTGATCGGGCGTCACATCGTAGACGCTCATTTCTTTGGTGACTTCGACCTGATACACTTCGACAGGGTTGTTGCTCGTATTGCGGATCGTATACGGTCGTTCTTCACGGACGAATAGCCGCGAGAAGAACAGCGTCGCCGAATCGCCTTCGATATCGAACTCCGAGACTTTTCTCTCTCCCGTCAGGTCGATTCTTGTCGGCAGCCGCTCTGCATCGTTGTGCACATACAGGAGAAACGCCGAGCTGGGTGTTTCGTTCGGATTGTTGTATTCGATGACGAGAGCGGTGGAATCGTTCGCACGAATCGTATCATCCGGGAGCGGGGAGATCAATGTGAAATGATCGGGATCGTCCCCAAGAATCTCGGCGGAAGAGAAGACCAGCGGTCCGTTGCCGATGTTCTTGATGTACACAGAATCGCGTTTGGGCTCCGGACATTCCTGTAAGCCCAGGTCGAAACTCAGCGGCGGAACGATATGCGGATTGGGGACGCACTCGCCCACAACCGTGAGAAATGCGCTGTCGGCGCAGACGTTGCTCCATCTTGTTACGAGCTCTGTCTCGAATGTCCCCAGCGTCGTGGGATCGAATTTAATCTCAAACGAGATCTCCATGTTCGGCTGGAGAAGCTGCGGCAGATTGGGGGTTGTGAAGAACGTAATATCCGGATGGGACTTCGAGAACGATACCTCGGTAAGTCTCGCCACCGTTTTACCGGTGTTCCGTACTCGCACAGTGCGTATGACCTCTCTGCCGACAATCGTCGGTCCGAGCACCAAAGCTGCCTTGGGGATATACTCAACCTGTGTATCGATGCCCTTGCCTTTCAGGGTGTATTCCAGCGTATCGGAGCAAGGTCCGAATGCAAACTGGTACGTGCCTTCGATGTCCCCTGTGGTTTGCGGTGCGAACTGCACCTTGTACCGGACTGTATCCCCGATATCGAGGAATACTGAGCCGAGATATTGCGAGGGGAACTGGGCAGAGCCGTTGATGAGCTTCGGAATGTTGAGATATGTTTGCGTATTGCCCGTGTTGATGAGCTGAAGCTCGAGATCAGCCGTTTTTCCGACGCAGACTTCGCCGAAGTTCAATGTCGATGCGATGGCCTCCACTTCAGTGACGAGGCCCTTACCGGTCAACTCGATAAACGACGTATCCGGGCAGGCCGGGTATCCGCCGATAATGCGGTACATACCCTTCCTCTCGCCGCGTTTGGTTGGCGTGAAGCGGAATTGGAACGGTACCTGCTTATCGATCTTGGTATCGGGATCGGGTGATTCGAGAACGAATTCATTGTCGCCGGAGACGAACTCGATGGCAATGAATGTCGGGATATCGTTACCGCTGTTCTGCGCGTAGACGGGGAACAGCAGATCGTCTCCGAGGCAGAGGTCCTGATAGACCATGGCCTCGGGCTGTATTTCGAGGATCGCCTGGTAGCGGAACCCTTCAAGGGTTACGACCCAGGGATTAAAGTTCTCGTCGTTGGTATAGATGAATACCGAAGTACTGAACGGCCCTGTTTGGCTCTGCTGAGGCGTCCAACGGGCTTCGATCTTCAAGGATTTTTTGGGCGGTATCCGGATGGGATAGGTGACGTTCAGCAACTGCACGTCGGGGTTTCCGACCTGGATGCCTCCGGACTGAATCGTGAGATCGCCGTCGCCCTTATTGCGGATGATAAAGAACGTCTCGACACTCTCTTCGCAACGGACTTCGCCGAAGTCCGCTTCTGTATCGGAATTCGACATATCCGGTTTCGGCGGTCTGCCGTAATATCGCAGCACCCACGCTGTCGGGGCGGTTGGGTCTCCGCCTACTGCGAGGCCGTTCAATGAGTCGAGGAATTCAAAATCGGTGACAATACCCGGAGCGCCGCCGCCTATCACCTGGAAGTCTTTCCAGTTGGCCCCGCCGTCGGTTGTCCCGCTGATAAAGCTCTGATCGCCTGCGGCCCATCCGATCTCTTCAGTGAGAAACTCTATGCCTCGCAGGTTCGTCGAATACAGCGCTGTGTTCGTCGGTGTCACCGGTGTGAATCGTGAATTCCACGGGTAGTTCTTGTATGCCGCACCGACACCTCCAGGCCCTGACCCTGATATAGCCAGTGTCTGAGGCGATATGACACTCATATTGTAGAAGTGGTTTTGGGCCCCTCCGGTGGGTGGAGGCATAAGAGTCCACCCGCCATTCTGTTGGAATTTGAGGATGGTACCCTCCTCTCCCACAACGTAGTATTGCTGTTGGTTCTGCTCCACCTTGTGCAAGGCAGGAAACAGTCCGGGCGGTATGCCCGTTGGCGATTCATCCCACCAAACCATTCCTCCGTCGCGCGTGTGGAGAATCGTCGGAGGCACCAGGAACGGCGCACCTCCTCCCGGAGGATTCGTCCTCCAGCTGTCTCCGCCGACTATAACGACATCCATATGGTCTGCCGCTTCCACATCGCGAAGCGTGACGGGTGGACCCGGCCAAAGGCTATCGTAGCCCTTCCACTTGAAGCCGCCGTCGGTGGTGAAGTAGACCATGGCGCTATCGCCGACCACCCATGCATTTTGTTCATCTATAACGCAGATGCCGCGGAAGTGGAAGTACGAAGGCAACTGAGGCAGCCAATTGTTCGTATCGGCAATGATATCGAGCCAATGGTTTCCGCCGTCGTATGTGATCGAGATGCCGGTATAATCGAAGGGTCCCGGCGGCCCGACGACCATACCGTAGCGGTCGTTTGCCATGTCGAGTTCATAAATGAACTGAGCGAGGTGCGGTTTTGGGAGTGTTTTCCAGTAACCGAGTTGCGCGTGTGCAGGCGGTGTGAATGCAACGAAGAGCGCGACCGGAATGAGTGTGCGAACCACAAGAGCGAGTTTCTTCATCGTAGAGCCAACGGAAGATAAAACACGTATTTTCAAAGAGATAAAGTACCGACATCGACGATGAACGTCAAGACAATTTGTCCTGAAGTGGTCGTCGTACAGCAGGTGCGTATTTCGTCTAGAGTTACTTCGCGAACCACGCGAGGTGCAACGCTACAGGCGGCAAGTCTCCGTGAGCCGCCACTCGGGCAACAAGGCAAATATAAATCGACAGCACATCCTTCGCCGGGTTATGCACGTACCTGCGAAGTGATTTCATCTATCGTAATATTACAACCTGCCTGAGTTGCTGCCCTGGAAAGATCCGCTAAAGTCTAGCTCCAATTCGTTACCTATGTCGGTAGAGCGTCCGTATGTAATGTGGCAACGATTGTATCTCGGCTATGACCAACGGATTTTCCGCATAGCACCTACAATATATGTAAAGAACCAATACCGTGCATGGAAAAACGGACATGCGAACGGGATTTTTTTGTCAGCAGTCTGACAGAATTACAGGTCGTCGATGGTGTTTTCGATCTCATCCATGATCTGACGGCCTCGTTCTGCGGCTGTGTCGCCTGCGAAGTGATACACTGCAGCAAACAGCACAACGATGAGGATAAGCAGAAGCACAGCCGCTTTGAATAGCTTCCGCAAAAGCGCGATCACAAACCCGACAATGACACCGAGAATGAAGACTGTCAGGAGCGGGTTCGTGGATAGATATTCAATGATTCCTGTGAGGGAAGGCATCGCGCTTGAGGTTGGTGGTACGATTGTTTGCCGGGAGCGCTATCAACGCGCACTGAACGCACGAAAGTTATGCGTGTTCGGCGTCACTTTCAAGAGAAGGCGGAGTGAAACGAACGTACGACAAAACAGTTGATGAAAAACGGCGCCTCTCGGCGCCGTTTACATGATCTTTCCGGTGTAAGTCGGCAGATTATTCTGCGAGCTTCATCAACAGGTCGACAACGCGGCAGGAGTACCCGTATTCGTTATCGTACCAGGAGACAACCTTCACGAGATTGCCCATCACCATCGTGTTCTCGACATCGTAAATCGAGGAATGCGTGTTGCCGATGATATCGGAAGAGACGACCGGATCGGTGCAGTATTCGAGGATACCCTTCATCCGGCCTTCGGATGCGTTCTTCATGGCCATATTCACTTCATCGACAGTCACATCCTTCTTGAGCGTGGCGACGAAATCTGTGATAGAACCGTCCGGCGTCGGGACGCGGAGAGCCATGCCGTCGAGTGCGCCGTTCAATTCCGGGATGACCTTACCGACAGCCTTCGCGGCGCCCGTCGTCGTCGGAATGATGTTCGTCGCGGCGGCTCTTGCCCTGCGAAGATCGCTATGGGGAAGATCCAGCAAGCGCTGATCGTTGGTGTAACTATGGACCGTCGTCATGAAGCCCTTCTCGACTCCAAATGCATCGTGCAGCACCTTGACGAGCGGTGCAAGACAGTTCGTCGTGCAGGAGGCATTGGAGACGATTGCCTCCTTGCCGGTCAGCGTATCGTCGTTGACGCCGAGGACGATCGTGGCATCGATTGCGTCTTTCGCGGGGACTGTCAACAGCACCTTGCGTGCGCCGTTATTGAGGTGATTGACGAGTTGATCCTTCTTGCGGAATATTCCCGTCGCTTCAATCACGACATCCACGCCTTCCCAATTCAGGTTTGCGGGATCGCGTTCTGCCGTAATAGTGAGCCGGTCGCCGTTGACGATGAGGTCGTTTCCATCCACTTCAATCGTGCCGGGAAATTTGCCGTGAACGGAGTCGTATTTCAAGAGATGCGCCAGGGTAGGAGCATCAGTCAAATCGTTTATCGAGACGAAGTCGATACCGCCGAGTTCAAGTGCGCGGCGGAACACAAGTCGCCCTATTCTTCCGAATCCATTGATTCCTGCCTTAATAGCCATGTACGTTCTTCCTTCTCTTCTGTAGATATGGGATTTTGCTAGAATTTCTATAATAACCGGGAGCCGCTACGAAAGTCAAGCCGCACCTCGTGTGCCGATCGTTACTTTCCCTTGCTCCGTGAGATGATATTGTCTGCCTTCTTAACTTTCTCCATTTCAGCCA
>PABJ01000193.1 GCA_002699105.1 Ectothiorhodospiraceae bacterium
CGATTCCGCCCTTGGCGAATTTCTTCTTCATGCGGGATGCTGCGATGTGCGTCAACGACCGGGTTATTTCCGGGGTGATGGCAAACCGTGTCCGCGTTGCCGAGGCGGTCATCATGAAACAGATCTTCACGCACCACCCAGCGATGCGCGGTTCCGGTTTTTACCTGGACGGGACACAGGCCGGGCAGCCGGCTTCCACGATTGAAGGGGGAGATGTGTTGCTGTTACGGGAGGATGTGCTTCTTATTGGGGAAAGCGAACGTACCTCTATTTCAGGTATCGACGCCCTTATCCAGCGGCTTATCAAGGCAGACCACATCAAGCATATTTTCGTCGTGCAGATCCCCAAGCTCCGCGCGACCATCCACCTGGATATGATCTTCACCATGGTCGATATGGACAAATGTGTGGCATTTACGCCGTTTATCACCGGTCCGAAGGCATCGAATACGATTCATATTCGTGTCGAAAAGAATGCGGTGAAGGCCATGCAGAACGAAGGCGATCTGCTCCCTGCTCTCAAGCGGGTCGGGATTGATCTTGAAGTGATTCCGTGCGGAGGAACCGACTTCATCCATCAGGAACGCGAACAATGGACGTCCGGAGCGAACTTCTTCACCATCGCCCCGGGAAAGATCATCGGTTACGGCCGGAACAGGCGGACCTTTGAAGAGTTATATAAACACGGGTTCGAGATCGTGCGCTTCTCCGATGTGCTCTCAAAAAACGTAGATCTGCACGCACTGGATAGATTCGCGGTATCGATCGAAGGTGCCGAACTTTCGCGCGGCGGCGGTGGTTGCCGATGTATGACTCTGCCGGTTAAGCGCGCAGCGGTACCCTGGTAACCTTTTTGCTCTAACGCTGTTATTATAGAGAGCAGCAGGTTCCGCTCTGAACCTCTCGCCGCGATGCGGCATCCTATATTGAATGCAAATTGTAGTAAAGAAACCCCTATCGAAATGATGTATATGAAACGTCTCTCAGGAATAGCGATCGCAATGCTCCTTCTCACCGGAACGCAGTCGCTTATGGCACAATCAAATCTCACCTCCGATGCGTGGATGGAATTCAAAGCGTATATGAAGAGCTACGACTCTATCCAGACCGTCTTCAAACAGCTTGTCGAAAGCGATCCGGAGCTGGAGAAAAACCCATCACTCATCCAAACGAAGCTCTCTGCCGAAGACCAAAAGCGTATCAACGAGATCTATCAGGGCGTAGGTACGAGCGCAATGACGGCAATAGAAGAGATTGATGATATGGAGGGACTGACGTTCGAGGATTTGAGGTACGTGAAAACCGCCGGTATTGGCGCCCGGAAAGTGGATAAGGCACTGAAAGCCAATCTCGCGATGATACCGCTGGTGGAAGACGCAGACAGCGTGAAGGCGCTCAAATTTGATACTGCGAAAATGTATGCCTACCTCGGGAAACACGATCAGGCTGCAGCGACAGCCGTACCCGATGTGACGGAAGATCTCCCGCACGAAGAGTTGGGGAGTTTCTATGCAAGCATGGCACGCGGTTATGCACAGAAGGAGCAGGTCGCCAAGGCGCAGCGCTATGCGCTCGATGCGCTGAAAGAACTCACGACCTATGTCGAAGAACAGAAAGCGCTTCTGAAAGGCACACCGGATGAAGAGAACGAAGTCGGCCTGGTCGATCGGTACGCAATCGGACAGTATTTGGAACTCGTTTTCCAGGTGGCCTCTGCGATGGAGGAAGAGAACCGCAAGGACTTCTACACCAAGGCGCAAGAAACCATCGACGATGAGAAGACGTGGCAGCAGCTCGTTCCGGCACTCGATCAGCGGCTGAAGGAAGCGGCGAAGGAAGAAGAAGCCTTGAACAAGCCCGCTCCGGAATGGCCCGAACACGACTGGATCGGCACTGAAGAATCTTTATCGCTCGAAAAGCTGAAGGGCAAAGTCGTCCTGATAGATTTCTTCGCAACCTGGTGCCGTCCGTGTATTGTAGCCTTCCCCTATATCCGGAACTGGCAGAAAGAATACGAGGACGACGGGCTCGTCGTTGTCGGTCTGACGAATTACCAGGGCTCCTACAAGAAGGACAAGGTCACCCCGCCCGACGAATTCGAGCGCATGATGAATGATTTCATCCCGGAACATGAAGTGACATGGCCGGTCGGTATTGAAAGCAACGGGCGGCAGGCATTTCTCGATTATGGCGTCCGTGGCATTCCGCATCTTGTCCTCGTCGGACGCGAAGGCAAAATCCGGTACGTGAAGACCGGAGCCGGGCAGTTCGAGCAAACCGAAAGCAAGATCAAGGAATTGTTGGCAGAATAACGAGCCCCACACCTATGAACGACACACTCAACGTCAGTCAGACGATCATTGATATGCTAAACGCTGTGGACTCGCATGAATGGGAGCGGGTGCGGGCGTGCTTCGATACGCAGGTGCTTGCCGACTACACCTCTTTTGCTGGCGGCGAACCTGCGGTTCTCGAAGCCGATCAGTTGATAGATTCGTGGAAAGGTTTCCTGCCCGGGTTCGCGATGACGTTCCACCAGGTATCAAATTTCCAGGTACAGATTGAAGGGAACGAGGCGTCGTGCTTCTCTTATCTCAATGCCCTGCACTCTATCCCGGATGCTATGGGCGGCGAGCACTGGACTTTGATCGGCACGTACGAACACAAGCTCCTCTTGATCGACGGCGCGTGGCGCATCACCGCAATGAAGCTGAACGTCCTTACCCAGATAGGGAATATGGGTTTACCTGCTCTGGCGCAGGAGCGTATGGGAAGATAGCTGCCGAATTACTCTTCCCGGCTGATCTCGACTCGTTGATAGAATTCATATCTCGGCGGGTAACCGTTCGTGGGCAGTAGACCGTAGTCCTTGACGAAGGCGCCATCCATCAGATCGTCTTCCGGATTCCAGGGCTTATCGTAGTCGAGTCCGGGTGAGTGGATAAACTCGATCCCGCGGAATGCCTGGAATTTCCGCTCCCTTGCTTCCATACCGGAACGATTCAAATCAATAAAATGCGTAATCCTGTCGCTGTAGTTGTATTCGGGAAATCCCGTGTACAGATCGAAGGTATGTTTCGTACGGCGGGCTACATCTTCCATGATCTTGTTCGTCGCGCGATGGAGGTAGTGCCCGTATTCTCCTTCGGTGCCATGCGTCAGTACGATGGAGGGGTTTTCGCGGTCGATGATTCGAACGCAGCTTGCTGCAATCGCCTCGCGCGCGACTGTCCCGGGACCGAAAGTCAATTTCCAATCGAGTCCGGGGTATTCGCCTAGCTGAGCGATCCGCTTTCCATCTACGTCAAGAAATAGCTCGATCGGTTGGATGGGCAATCCGAGCTTCTGGGCATACGCCTGGATGATCTCCCGCTTCTTCCATTCCGTATCGCTGGCAATGCGCACACCGCCCCCGGGCATGACGCCATACAGGTTATACCCTCCGATATCGGGAACGATCTCGTCGGCAGTCTGCTGAGATCCGTCGGCGCCGTTGGTTATCAAGTATGCCTTCACATCCCAACCGAGGAGTTTCGCATAGGCGAGCAATCCGCCTGCGATAAGAATTTCATCGTCCGGGTGGGTAAAGAATCCAAGCAGCGTGCGCTCATCTTGCGGCGTGTTGACCAGAATATCGTGGAAGTCGCCGAACCCTCGTGCCAGCAGCTCATCGGGTGTTTTCAGATAACCTTCGTGGTCGTCCTCGTCGAATGCGCTGAGCTGGTAATCGATCTTGAGCTTTTCGCCGTCGCGGAGGTTATACTGAAACTTCTCCTTGTACTTCACCGGATGATCGACGCCCGGCCACTCGTCGAAATCCCAGGTTCCGTGTGGTACGCCGAGAGGGATATCGTATCCTTCCCGGTATGACTCAGGATCGAGTTTCAAGCGCTGGTTCTGTCCATCTTCCTGTGATAGTGCAGGAATGCTTCCCGCGAGACAGATGAGTATTGCAATGATAGGCACGCGCACTGGGTGTCCTCCTTATTTCTTCGCGGCCGCCTTTTGGCCGATGGATATCTTTACAACGTATATACGGATCGCCGCCGGAATGTTCCGCAGCAGCTTTGGCGTATTGATGTCTAGAATGATAGAAGATACTAAAAACTCGCACCGCGTGCAGGGTGGCAGCGAAGAGTGCAGGCTGCGGTGTCGGGGAAATAGCGTATCTTCAAAGCCTTAGCACGTTTGTATCCGGCATGCAGCATCAACCCCATCAAACTTCCTTCCTGGAACGACACGCATATCTCCTTGGATTCGCGGTAATTTTCATCGCGACAGTCTTGTTGTACCTGCCCTTGCTGTGGTTCGGGTACACGTGGGATGAGTACTACCTGAATCAACTGGTCGACAGGCCGTTTTGGGATATCATTTTCCTCGACCGCGATCCGGCGAACACGTTCGAGCGGTTCTACTTCCGGCCCTTTGGGTTGGTCGTGTACTGGTGTATCCGGCTGGTTACGCTTCTTCCCTGGCTGCATTACGCAGTAAATATACTGCTCCATGCCGGGGTAGGGTACCTCATCTTCTCGTTGATCTATCGGGGCAGCGGCGAACGCAGAAGTACTGGCGTATGGATTGTCGCCGTGCTCGCGGCTTTCTTCTTCTGCGCTCATGTCATTTCGAGCTATTCCATGTTATGGATCGCTCAGCGGTTCGATCTCCTGGCTGCGTTGTTCATGCTTCTAGCTCTGAAAGCAGCTGTAAGCTATTGGCAAGGAAAACGCACAACCAAACTGCTGCTATTCGTCGGGATGTGGGCGGCACTGGCGGCTTTTTCCAAGGAAACCGCATACACACTGCCGCTATTGTTTGCAGCGTTCTATATCATCGACCGCGCAACGGGAAGCCGCAGCGAAATCCGTCCGCTGCGCAAGCTGATACCCCTCGGCGGAGTCACGGTGGGAGTGCTGGCTGTTGTCTTCCTTCTTCGAACGCTCGATATCGACGCATCCTACGCAGAGGCATCTCACTTACGCGGGCTGCCATCGATGATTCGTACAAGTGTGACATCGATCTTCATTATCGCCCAACCATTTAACCAATACACATTCGATGCGCTGAAAGCCGGAGAAGGCGCCGAGTTCGAATCGCTGACCTACGCGTTGTCGGGTGTATCTATCGGTGTGCATCTCTTATTCATCCTGGGCGCGGCCT
Source organism: Ectothiorhodospiraceae bacterium (assembly GCA_002699105.1). GTDB lineage: Bacteria > Bacteroidota > Ignavibacteria > SZUA-365. The sequence goes on from PABJ01000193.1 coordinate 5,158, forward strand.
GGGGCATCAAGGTGAAGAAATTCGCAGCCGGTCTGCTGCCGTTCATCGCAATGCTGAGCGTCATCATTCTTGCAGGCTGGGTGGAGCCTCGCTTGCTCTATCTCCATGTCGCCATGTTTCTCGCGGGTTTGGGCATTGTTGCCGTACGAAGCAGAAGCACGCACAGGCTGTTCATCGCGTCGCTGGCCTTGTGCGCTGCAGTGTCGGTGTACTTCACATGGGAGCACATTGCAGCATGGAAACACATCCATGATATGCCGCAGCCCGAGGAGGTAGCACGGCTCTACGAAGGCGAATCCTTCCACTATGTCGCCGACGACAATTTCTGGCCGTGGTATTACTTCAATGGAGGGATTCATGCGGCTGCGGTCTTTACGTATACCGACCATCTATTCGACCGCATTACGGGTCTGCAGGACGAAGAGCCCCTCGCGATCTCCCGCGATGGCAACGACATCCTTCTTCGCTCGAGGCATCCGCACAGGTTCTTCAAAGTGATCGGCGGAAACGGGCTGCAGAATTCCTACCCACTGGACGGCACCGCCGAACATGCCGGAGTCGGACTTACGGTCACAGATGTGTTTTTGAACGACCGCCCCCGCGAGATCCGGCTTACCCTTGCCGATAGCGTCTGGGGCTATCATGGTTTCCTTATTCATTCAGGCCGGCAGGTCATCCACGCACTGCCCCACGACCGCTAATACCAGCCCCAAATAAAAAAAGTCCGGCTTTCCAGCCGGACTTGATCTCGGTGCGTACCCGCAGGGACTCGAACCCCGAACCTCCTGATCCGTAGTCAGGTGCTCTATCCAATTAAGCTACGGGTACAGAGAATACAAATGTAGCAGTTTCGCCGGGGGAATGCAAGAGCATGAATGCTGGATTCAGTGTAACTTGTCCGCTATTCGCGTGTTATTGATAGTGAATCCCTGCCTCCGTCTTCTCGCTCTCGCAGAACTACCCGAATCCATGGAGCGAGGAGACACAGATAGATTTTTCTTTGGAAACAGGTGCATCTGTCCGCCTGGATGTCTATACTACGGTTGGACAGTTCGTACGAACGTATTCGCTCGATTGCAACAGACCCGGGACGCATTCGCTCCTGCTCCGCAGGGACGATCTACCGCCCGGGTTATATTTCTACAAACTGACCGCAGGCACGCAAACAGCGATCCGGCATATGGTCGTGCTGCGCTAAAAGCGTGCCCTCGCATTTCGACTGATCAAGCTCTGGAAGCCCACAATCCGGAAGGAAGCCCTATGTACAAACGCTACAGTGTTACTTTCATTCTTTGCCTGCTGGCAACCACATTCGTTGTGCAGGCGCAGTTTTCCCCATTCAACCCGACGATAGAATGCGTCGACGATCTTACATTCAATCCGGGGACACTGGAATATGATCCGAATCCGTTTGTGTTCACATTACGGATCGCCAATACCACAAATGATACCATCTACGATGTGAACGCGTTCATCACACTGAGCGATAACTTCGCGCTTGCCGATAGCGGCGATACGCGCAGGAAGGATATCGGCACCAACGGAATTCTGCCCCCGTTTGTAAGCGGAGATCAGGCGCCCACCATTACCTGGAACGTCCGGCATAAGCTCAAATCGCGGGACGATCTCATCGGCGAGATCAATGTCGCCATCGGCGGTACCCGGATCGGCGGGCGGGGGGATTCGGCCTATGCAATGCATACCATCGAAATCCCGAAGGCAGGGGACCCCGAATGGACGGTAAGCTGCGAGTCGGATACACCCATGCTGAATGAAGACAGTACCGATATCTTACCTTCGCCTGTCACGATCCGTGCGAAGATCGTCAACAGCGGCCTCGTAGAAGCAGAGATCCAGTACGCGGAGTTGTTCTATAACGCTGCAAACGTCGATACGCTTCTCACCCCCAAGCGCATTCCTCTGGATCAACCGCTGAAGCCGGAGGACAGCATTGCTGTCGAGTGGGAGGTAGATTTCGAAAACCGGACGCAGGCCCGGAATGTGCGCTTCACCCCCGTATTCCTTGATGATGAAGATCAGACGCAAAGCTGCGAGGTCCGGGTCGACGTTCCGGCAGTGCCGATGACGTTCATCGGCTGCATACGGGAGTTCCCCGATCTCATCATCTACAACGATACCACGCTGCAGTTGGAACCGAACCCCTTCCAGGTAACCGCTGTATTGTACACTGCCGGTATTCAGCAAACCAATGTTGTGCTCGATCTCGATATAGTCGATAGCTTCGGACCCGAGATAGAGCTCGATCCAACGTATCCCGATAACGAAATACCGAGGATCATCGAAGAACTGCCGCTTGGCGATTCGGTTCGCGTCACATGGCAATTCCAGATCTCCAAGCCGAATACCACCGGATCCAATCAGCCGGTGGAGTTTTACTTCTTCGCTTCCAGCGATCAGATACCGTCGCCCTTCGGATGCCAGAAAACCGTGATGGTCGAGCCCGGCATTCCGGTAAGTGTTGCGCAACCCGGCTCTCCGGCAGATTTCACGCTTCGTTCGGTATACCCGAATCCGGCGACGAGCAGCATAACGGTACCGTACAGCACGAGCGGTAATCGTGCGCTGGATATTTCGCTCTACGATAGCTTCGGAAGGGCGGTTCGGAAGATTGCTAATCCTGCATCCAATTCGGGCGAACACAGCGTGCGGATTGAAACGCATGGCTTACCGCCGGGTATGTATTTCGTCGTCTTACGCGGAGATACCGAGAGACGAGTCCGAGGATTGTTGATTGAATAAGAAACGCAAGGTTCTCTCGATGTTTCCAAATCAGGGACACAGGCAACTGTGTCCCTGATTCCGTTATGATGGCCGCACTCCCCCGGCGGACATTGTCAGCACAGACGAAATTCCCGATATTCCAGACTCTGTTCATCAGGAGTACAGGTTCTTGCGTTCATCAATCCGGAAGCTTGTTCAGCGACGCCCGTATGCGGTCTTCACTGCCGTTGCGGCTGTTGTTCTCCTCGCGCTCTACTTCCGGATCTTCTCCTTCGGATATTACTCCGACGATTTCGACAACATCCCGGGCGCACAGAAATCATTCTCGCAAGTCGTTCTCCTGACGCTCGAGGACGACAACCCCATACCGCAGTACTTCTTCCGGCCGGTGGGTTGGGTAACATTCTGGGTTGTCGATAAAGCTGGACTGGAATCCCCGGCAGTTCACTACGGCATCAATCTCGCACTGCACCTCGCGAACTCCGTCCTGCTGTTTCTCCTGATACTTCAGTTCTTCCCGGAGCCGAGCTACAAACAGCTTCTGGCTGCGATGCTGGCCGTCCTGCTCTTCACAGCCGGGCACATAGCGGCGTACACCGTGACGTGGGTCGCACAGCGGTTCGACTTGCTGGCGTTAGGGTTTTCGCTGAGTGCTCTGCATTTCGCGGGAAGATACTGGTCGGGGAAGAGTCTCTGGTATGCGGTGCTGTCTGCTTGCAGCTTCCTTCTGGCGCTGCTGTCGAAGGAGATCGCGTTCATCCTCCCCGCGATCCTGATCATCTGGTTCGTGCTTGTGCGTTCGCAATTCAGCGACCGAGAGTTTTCCATCCCACGGCTTGTGATGACAGCGGCAATGTTCGGCGCGCTCGCATTTATCATACTTCCGCTCCGCGCGGCTGTTGGCGTTGCTTCCTCGACGATGTATCCCAAGCTACTCAGCATCAAGAGCGTCGTCGTTTCCTTTGCGCTGAGTGTCTTCGAGCTCCTGCAGCCTTACCGGGTGATAACGTTCTATAACCTGTTCGGCGAAGGAACCACCCCGCAGCTCATACTGATCCCTGCGCTCTCGATTGTGTTCATCGTGTTGTGGAAGGTACTCTTCTGGAAGGCGTTTCGCGGTGCGCTGCTCAGCGGCGCTGCGATAATCGGGGGAGTCATTATCGCTTCATGCGCGATCTTTGGCTTCATGGGCTGGGTTCATCCCCGGCTGGACTACTTGCCCGCCGCATTCCTAGTGCTGGCGCTTGCGGTACCGCTCGTTGGAACGGCATCCGAGGCTGCACGATCTGTTTTCATCATACTCTGCGTATTTATCGCTCTTCAATTCGGCAGCGCCTGGGCTGTAACGAGTTATTATTCCCGGGTTCATGAGGGCAATAAGAGAATGCTCTACAGCCGGAACAACATCCCTGACGAGTATACAGTTATCGGCAGAGAGTTTAATCGGCAGTGGCACATGCGGAACGGCGGTACGCTGTTCGGCGCTATGTATTCGGAGGCCGACCCGATGTATGAGGCAGTGTGGCAGTGTGGCTCGGAACCCCCGTTCCTGGCAGCGTGGGAAAATCCCCGGGCGCTCACCCTCACAAACCACCGCCCGAACCGGTTCTTTCAGATTCAGACCCCCGAAGGCTGGACGAATATTGCGCCGAAGAATGAGGTATTTTCTTTCAGCGGTTATCGCATTCGCGTCGCGCGAACTGCGCGCGGCAATCGGCCTCAGGATTTGATTGTGGAATTCGATTCAAGCTGGCTACAGCAACACCGGCTGTTTATCGATAACGGCAGGACGTTCGAGCAAATAAACAGGAAAGAGGAACGGACTAGCCCAGTGCAATCGCCAGAATGATCGATCCGATCATCACGAGGGTCATCACGATGTAGATTTTCTCCGAAGGATGGAGAGGAATGTGTTTTGCTTTGCTATCGGATGCTTGCAGCGCGTTCATGGTATTTCCACTCTCGTTGTGACTGGTATTTGAATATACGCCGGAAAAGCGGAAAGGTTACAAAAGCAAAAGGCAGTCCATACGGACTGCCTTTTACGATCTTGGATGATGGAGCTTATTGGCCGTCGATACTGAGGAGTTCAACCTCGAAAACCAGGGTCTGGTTCGGGCCGATCTGGCCGCCTGCGCCCTGAGGGCCGTACGCGAGCTCGCCGGGGATCCAAAGCTTCCACTTCGAACCGACGGGCATCATCTGCAGCGCTTCTGTCCATCCCTTGATAACGCCGGTTACCGGGAAGGTGGCCGGTTCGCCGCGGTCGAAGGAGCTGTCGAACTTCGTGCCGTCGAGAAGGGTACCTGTGTAGTGAACAGTTACCTTATCCTTGTCGGTCGGGATCGGGCCGTCGCCTTCTTCGATGATCTTGTACTGGAGACCGCTTTCGGTCACCTTCACGCCTTCTTTTGTTTTATTCTCAGCAAGGAATTTCTCGCCGGCTTCCTTGTTCTCTTTGCCGGCAGCTTCCTGCTTGGCTTGCTGCTTTTCCATCATTTCCTGCTGGAAGCTCATCATCACAGCCTGAATCTGTTCCTTGGAAAGCAATCGTGCGTCTTCCTCTTCAGCGAGTGCATGATTGATACCGCCCAACAATACGTCAAGGTCGATATCCATATCCTGCTGCTTGAAGCTATCGCCAATATTCAGTCCGATTGCGTAGCTGATGCTGTCCTTCTTCGTCGAAAGATCGCTGACATCCTGTGCATTGTTCTCACAAGAGATCAGAGTCAGGCATAATGCCAGTGCTATCACGGTTCGCATGTGCGAATCTCTCCTCTGGTTTATGAACATTGCCGGAGCGTTGTGTTCGTCTCCAGCGGGAATAAGCTATTAAATTACAATTTCTCTTGCCTCGATCAAATCGAAGTTTTGGCAGACGCGTTCATATGTCATTTTGCCAACATCATAGTGCGGACGATATGATGCGAGGGCGTCTGCAGAATGTAGAAGTAAATGCCGGAGGGAAGTCCGTTTGCGTCAAATTCCGCAGAATATGCACCAGGCTCCATATACCGGTTTACAAGTGTTTTTACCTCGCGACCCAAGCGGTCCAGCACCTTCAACGTTACATTTCCTCTCTCGATGAGATAGTAGTCGATGCGCGTCTGACCGTTGAACGGGTTCGGGGCGTTTTGCGCAAGCGTAATCGGCACGCTTGAATCGAACAGCCTGACGCCACCCTCGCGGCAGACATCGGACAGTATAAACTCGCCTGGGACCTCCGTTATATCGACCTGGCCGCCGATTCCTTGCGAATTAATGACCTGGAGTTCGGTACTCTCTATTGTGCCCAGCATCGCGATAAACTCTAGCCTCATCGCAACTTCATCTGCACCCGTAGTAAGCGGCAACGTTAGCGGGATTTCGCGCCAATCTCCGACGACTGTTCCTGCTGGTGAGAACTGCGGGGCAAGTATGATATAGCGGTATCGGAAGATTGTAGAAATTCCTGTCGCACCGAACAGATCCAAAGCACGTGCATTTCGCAGATAGATCGGGACCGAAATACGGGACCCCGCATCAGCAGCGACGCTGCCTACTTCGATCGTCACTGAGGCTTCGCCTCGCGATCCGGTCACTTCAATCTCGAACGGCTCGCACGAAGGATTGTACGTGAAGACAAGCATATCCGAGAAATCCCCGTCAGCGCCCGGATCGTCGAATTGCACTTCGATCTGCGCGGTTTCACCAGGCAGCAGGGTAACCGGCACGCTGCCGATAACACTGAATGGGCTGCCCGGCGAGAAATCTGCCGCAGTGATCGTCACCTCCACGGTTCCCTGATTCGTCACATCGAGCAGGAGCGATGTCGGCAGGTCGGATTGGCGCTGGATGCCGAAGGCTAGTGGATTCGCTGTAAGCTGCACGGTTTCAAGCGATCCGCGTACGGTAACCTGCTCCCGTATGCCGCACGGCTGCACATCGAACTCAATGAATCCCGTAACCGTACCGGGCGAGCCGGGATCAAAGCGTACGTCGATATCCACCGATTGGCCTGGTGGAATCGTAATGGGGAATGCCGGACCGAGGATAGCAAAGCGGCTATCGGATGATGTGGGATTCTCCAGGATGATGTCGGCCGTCCCGTTATTGGTAATAGTAATCGTACTATCCTTGAGGTCGCCTGGACAGACGAGCGTTCCAAAATCATCAAGATCGCCGACGGTGTATTGGATATCTTCCCACTCCCAGAGGACGAATACGCTCGCTTCCTTATCGCAGAGTGCGGGCGGCGACCGGAACAAGATCCTCACTGAATCGATGCCGGGCTGGGAGGGATCTATCTGCATTTGCACATCCTGCGCCCCCCCGACAGGTATGGTAATCGGGAATCCCGACGGCGGGGGATTGATGAGCTGGACACCGGTGCCTGTTATCGCCGGCGGCAGAATCTCCATTTCCACAGTGCCGTCATTGAAGATGGTGAACGTGGTATCGATCGGAATTGTGCGGCAAGAGATATTGCCGAGATCGAATACCGGCGGAACAATCAGAAAACGCGCGACATCCTTAAATACACTTACCCGTATACTGTAAGGGTTCCGGGCCAGGACGGGATCGTTACTGCGAATCGTCAGCTCGTCCTGGTACAAGCCCCCCGTATCGGGCACTGCCCTGAATCGGAAGATGACCGGAATCGAATCCCCTGGCGCCACCCCAACCGGGAAGACAGGACTGAGGATTGTGAATGCGCCGTTCGCTGCGCTGAAGGTACCGCCTTCCAGCGTTAGCTGCGCGTCGCCTTCGTTGCGAACAAATATCGTGTCGATGTAGTCTGTTTCGCAGAGCAGATCCGGGAGTTGAATCACGGTATCCGCTGCGATAACAGGGGTCGGAACATATTCGAGTATGTTCGCAGCCGACTGGGAAAGCAGCCAGTCAGGCTCTTCTTCGTATTGAGCACTGTTCGGGTTCGATACTTCCTGCGCCGCAACGAGATAGTATAAGTCTGCAGTGCCCGGCAGCGTAATATCAACCGACCACATTGGTGGCGTATACCCTGTGATGTTGGTCACAAACTGCCATGGCTCTCCCTCCGGCTTCACATAGATGGCAACCGTCTCGCCGTTACCGGTTCCCGTTAAGCGGAATCGTCTATTGACCCAGCTCGTCGTGTCGGTGGATATACCGGTATAGAGGGCGCCGAGTACGTTTTGTGATACCGTCCCCGGTCCATCCAGGCGTAGATATCCATCCCCGCCCGCTCTCGGGCCTGCCCCACCGGTCGCATCTAGTGTTCCGAGAGAAGAACCAAGCTTCGATTCTACGATGATACCACCACCTGAACCGCTACCGCCAGAGGCTTCCGGCCTCACCTGAGCAAGACCGCCATTTGCGGTGATAGACACAGACTCTATTTCGCGGCCGAATAGGCGAATTGCACCACCGCCGCCGCCGCCGTCACCGCTGCATTGCGAGATCCCTTGAGGATTGCCGCTTGCGCCGCCGCTGCCGCCTGCGAGCGGAACCAACTGCTGGTTGCCGTGAATCATGCCGCCATTATCAAATCCTGAGGACATGCCGCGGGTTGCGTAGCCGCCTGCGCCGCCATCTTCATCCTGGCGCTGGCCGCTGCCTCCGCCGTATCCGCCAGGCGCGTCACAACCGGAGCCGGACCAGCACCCCGTCCCGGATGTCCCGAACGGATGTCCCGTACCGCCGCTGGAGGCTTCAAACGCAGGGCTCGTACCTCCCTCAACACCATTCAGGCTCGAACCCGTGTTATTCACGAAATCACCGGTACCAGTTCCTGGTGCACGGTATACATCGTTATTGCCGGGAATGCCGCTACCGTTCTTTCCGCCTCTGCCGCCGCCGGTATAGCCGTTGCCGCCGTTGGCGCCGCCGCCTGTTACATCGCAGAAATTCCCTCCACCGCCGCCGCCACCGGGTCCGCCGTCGCGGTTGGTGCCATCAACATGGATTGTGACATTAGCTGCCGCACGAATCGGGCCCTTCGATAGAATTGTCACCGGGAGAAATCCCTGGTTCCCGGCTGCTGTGGGATCGGGGTCGCCGGAGGAGATACGGTAATCTCCGGTGCCTAGCACAATGCTATCCACGATCATGGCACCCCGTTTGGATCGAATACCAAGCGAACCACCGCTGCCGATATCACCGCCTCCGGCTGCATTTATGGCCGGCTGGGGCCGTACAAGGTAAAAATAGACGAAGTTACCCCGGCTTCCGCCTACCTCAACCTGGATAGGTATCTGGAATTCAGGATCAAGTGCCTGCCAGTCGGCGGAATTCGGCGTCACGGAGGGGTGAACAAAGATATGTGTGGAAATCATACGCCCATTCCAGCTCACAACGATGGGTCCGATCGATATTTTCGCCGTATCGGCCGGATTTTGGGGTACAACACGGATGTTATCGCCGGGATTGTTCAAATAAAAGCCGTCGGCGCCGTATGCGCCGATCGCATCGTGGGGTGCGATAACCTCAACGTAGGTGTTGAATTCGGGTGCCCCTATGGAGGGCAGAACGTACGCAATAGGCTGTGCATTCAAAGAAAAAACGGCGAATACAGCCCAAATTGTACAAATCAAAGCGATGTTGCTGGTCTGAATCTTCATAGTATCTCTTTTCAGGGAATTAGCCTGCTCCTTATATCATGACACCCGAGCTATGTTCCGGTTACGGAACCAAGCTTGTAAATATTCGGCGATTATTGGCGTTAAGGTAGGAAAAAAGTCCATCAAAAAGTACCCTCCGGAAGAATCCTGTTCCGATCATACAGGTATGTGGATAACGTCTGTAACTTTTTGGTAGGTCTTGTGTTACTACAATTGGGTACTGGTATGCAGTTTCTACCCCGCTCGCCGGCTTAAGGGGCGGAAATTGGTTTTTGGAATGGCTATATTCAGTTGCCGCGAGACTGAATACACAAGCTTTGGAGAGTAATGTCGAACCGTGTGGAAGACCATAGCGACATTGAGCTGTTCGCGCAGCTTGGTGGTAATAAGGCTAAGGCTGAAACCGCGTTCGCCGAGTTGTATCGGCGACATTCCTCACGGGTATATGCCTACTGCAGAAAGATTGTAGGCGAAGAAAATACGGCGCAGGACATATTTCAGGAAACGTTCATGAGGTTCTACCAGACCGCCCAAAAAAGCATGGAAATGACGAACGTTCCCGCGTACCTGCTGAAGATAGCACGGAACTTATGCCTCAATTGCATTCGCGATAACCGGAAAACGGTCGCATTTGAGGAATATCATAAACTGACTCGCGATACGCCGCACGAACGGAATGAGCTTATGCAGCTCATAAATGCGGCTCTCGAAACTCTCTCGCACGACTACAAAGAAGCGTTCGTCTTGAGAGAGTATGATGGACTGAGTTATGCAGAAATAGCGGAAGTCGTTGATGTACCGCTTTCCACAGTCAAGATTCGAGTCCATCGGGCAAAGCAGAAGATCAGAGAGGTGCTCGCACCGTATATGGCTGATCTGAGCAATTGAATTTGAAAGTGAATACTTACAGATAGAGTGAAAGAAACGAAATGAACAGAGAAATGCATTCCAACTTGTCGGAGATGCTGCACGCCTACCTCGATGGCGAGCTGAACGGCACCGAGGAACAGGTTCTCTTCCAGGAGCTTTCGAGGAGTGATGACCTGCGAGGCGAAATGCGCGATCTCGTCGCTATTCGCAATGCAGTCAACAGCGAGAAGCATTCCATGGTCCCGCCGATGGCTGCCACAACAGCCGTATTCACGGGTCTTGGATTTAGCGTTCCCTCAGGTGCTTCGGGAATGGCGCCGGTACCGGTACCGACGACCCCTCCGCCGCCCGTTGAGCCCGGAATTATGGGTACGATGGGATCCGTGTTTGGAAATATATCCCGTCCGCTGTTGAAGCCGCTCGCCGGCGCTATCGTCGGATCTGCACTCACTGCGACCGTTGTTACCACGATCAATAACAACAATGCGGCAGACGAGGCTGCCATGCATCAGCAGCAGCAGATGGCCGAATCGCCGCCTATCGAAATCGTATACGAGGCTCCGGCGACACCGCAGCTTTCCGATCTGTTCATCGATGTAAACGACAAACCAAACCGCACTGCTGAGGCAAATGAGGTAACCGCCGCGGTGAGTACCGACCAGTCAGACGAACAGACAACGGCTGTTTCGCTACCCGCCAGCGCCTCGAACGAGCTTGCTGTCGACGATCAGAAGCTCCAAAGATCAGTGAAGGAGGTCGAAGATTTCCTTACGCTTCATACCGATCCGCATGAAATCGGGAAGCGGAGAGTCTTCGTACAAATTCTCAACGCGCCGCTCAACGAATCCAACCGCGATTCCAAGCTCGGCGTCGGTGCACAGGACTTCATGAATATGCGCGGCGGTATTTTCTACCGCTTAAGCGAAAACCACCTCATCGGCCTGGAAGCCGGCAAGGAGAACTTCCCGCAATTATTCAGCGGAAAGTATGCACCGGGTAGAACGGTCTCCTACGATCAGAATCCTACGAAGGTTTGGATTACCGCTGCCTACCGCTACCAGACGGGCGAACTTTCCATGATCCCCGGATTGCGCGGATTCTTGCAGACGAACGCTGGCGGCGCCCTGGAACTCGGCGGTTTAGGCCGCGGTATCGTAGGCGTGCAGTACGATCTCGCCCCGGGCTTGCTCATTCAGGTGGGCGCAGAGGGCAGCATGCTGATCTACGAATTCCAGGATACATGGTTCACGACCAGTAAGTACGGATTGAACTACGGTTTCGCACTCCAATTCTAATCCTATGAATCGCAGTGCCATCACATATCTCGTTATTTTGGCGTTTACGCTGACGTTCTTTGGGTGCAACCCGTTGGACGTCGAGACGCCCCGTGATGTGCAGATTGATCCTACGGATAACGGCATTAACCCAAAGCGCAGCATCTCTGTTGCTTTTGCTATCGATGCAAGCAGCAGCATGGTACCGGATAACGATCTCATGCGTACTAAATCCGGTGCCTATGCGATGATCGACCTCTTCGACGGCAAGAAAGATGAAGCCGCTGTGGTGTGGTTTAGCCAGGAGATTGGCGTTGAGCTGGAACTCACGACAGATATTTACCAAATTCAGTCCGCAATAGACCGCATTCCAGGTACCGGAAACGCGAACCGTATCTGGGATGGCGCGTACGAAGCAATTGAGCAAGTGAGAGGTGGGGCCGGGTACGTTAAAGCGATTGTACTTGTGACGGATGGAGAAGAAGGGAAGCCTACCTGGTCCACCCGCTCTCTCGATTATTTGATCAGCTTTGCCAATCTGCATCGTGTGTATGTGTATTCGATTGCTCTTGGCGACTATAGCGATGGGGAAGCCCTGGAACGTCTTTCGAATCAGACCGATGGTGCGTATTACAAAGTATCCGACCCTGCCGCAAGCGATAGCCTTGTCTATGTATTCCGGGATATCATGACCGACCATTTGCGGATCGTCCAATAATCCCTTTTCACCTCCCTTTTTCGTATCTAACCCTATAGTTTGTGTATCTTTGGGAATCCCTGAGAGGGCTCCTGTGTTGTAACTGATACGCCGGGAGATAGAAGCCGCACATATATGACCCGAATTGACTCAATACGGCACCTATTCAGCAAGTTCATTCTATGAACTGGGGAATAGCCCTCCCAGCGAATAACATCGAAATCTCATCATCACGATACTATAAACGCATTAGGAGAACATCTGTATGCTTACTGTTGGAGATAGGCTCCCAGAATTCAAACTTCAAGCAACCGTGAGCCGAGAAAAAGGCAAAGAATTCGCCGAGATCACGGACAAAACGTACGCAGGTAAATGGCAAGTACTTTTCTTCTGGCCGATGGATTTCACCTTCATCTGCCCGACCGAGATCGCAGAATTCGGAAAGCAGTTCCAGGAATTCGACGATCGCGATGCGCAGATCCTCGGCGCCAGCACCGATACGCACTTCGTCCATCTTGCATGGCGCAACGATCATCCCGATCTGAAGGATCTCCCCTTCCCGATGCTCGCAGATACCAAGCGTGAGCTCAGCGAAGCGCTCGGCATCCTCGATAAAAAGGAAGGCGTTGCCCTCCGCGCAACCTTCATCATCGATCCGGACGGCATCATCCGCTGGAGCTACGTCAACGATCTTAACGTCGGACGCTCTGTACCCGAGACGCTCCGCGTCCTCGATGCACTTCAGACCGACGAACTTTGCCCATGCAACTGGGAAAAGGGACAGGAAGTCCTCGCGGTCTAACCCATGGAAGCTATCAACAAACTCCGCGAGCAATTTCCGGAAACGGCAAAGGATATGAAGCTCAACCTGAGCAACGTGCTCGGGGAGAACTCACTGAACGTCGACCAGAAATGGGGCACTGCAGTAGCATGTGCTATCGCGACGCGCAATGAAGAGCTCAGCGCAGCCGTCCTGCTCGATGCCAAATCTGCCGGCATCAGTGAAGGCGCACTCGACGATGCGCGCGCGGCGGCGACGATCATGGGTATGAACAATATCTATTACCGTTTCCTGCATTTCATCGAAAAAGACGATTACAGCCAGAAACGGGCGACGCTGCGCATGAACTATATCGCCAGGCCGAAAGGCGAGAAGGCGGACTTCGAACTGATTTGCCTTGCCGTCAGCGCAATGAACGGCTGCCAGGCATGCGTGAACAGTCACGAAAAAGCCGTCTTGGACGGCGGTCTATCGACCGACCACGTGCACGACGCCGTCCGCATCGCATCGGTCCTTCAAGGATCTGCGATCTCGCTCGAATACTGACGAACCCGAACAGCTGCATCAGCGAATGCCCCGGAACATTTCGGGGCATTTTTTATGTAAAAAATTCGTCATGGAATGTAACATAATGACTGTTTACGTGTCTATTATATAGCGTTGGCATTGACGCTTTTTTACGATAAACGTTTTCGCAGCACGAAAACAACCTCCATTTCCTTCCTACATATGCCCCGCCTTTTACGCGACACTATTTTTCAGGATCAGTCCCCGTCTGATACTCTGAGTGTGCGCAAGTAATCAACAAATCGTGAGATTCAGTAAGTAACACAACGGAAGTATAACGCCTTAAGAATAAGCACCTGATACCGCAACATACCGCGCCATTCCGGCTCTAGATGCCTCCCTGGGCATTCGCACGGTATATAAGTACACGGGATACGCCTCCATCCACGTTACATCGAAATATATAATACCGCCAGACTACGGTCTGCATGCGGACATAAAAGCTATTGCCAGTTTCAAATAGAGAGTAGTATACCCACATTCATCACAACGAGAGGTCACTATGTACCACAACAATTACCTTGCGCGAAGGACATTGCATTGGCTGTTAGCCGGCGCACTATTCGCACTGATAGCACTCCCTTCACAGCATGCACTAGCACAGTGCGGGCTGAGCCTGTCCTCCAATCTCTCAGAGAACAACGGTTCGGACGGGATTGCGTTCGAGATCACTGCAAAGAAGACGATGACACTCTGCAAGATCCGCGCAGGAAACGAAGGCACATCCACCTTGGAGCTTTGGGCGCATCCCAACGGTCTGCCTTTCTCCAAGGCTGAGAACACGAACATCAACGATAATCAGTGGTTCAAGCTCGGAACCGTCACCGTCAACTTCGCAGGGGGGACTCCTGCAGGCTACACGGAGATACCTATCGACTTGAGCGTCCTGGGCGTCATGGCTCCGGGACAGAAATGGGGCTTCGCGATTTTCGCGACCTCCGGCGGATTCGATTACCGCACCGGATCTTCGCCCTACATCTTCCAGAACGCCGACATGTCCATGGATACGGAGTGGTGGTCCATCAACGGCTCCACTGGTCCGGGCAACAATACCAACTTCCAGACCTCGAACGCACCGCGCCAGTTCTGTGGAGCTATTTCGTATTCGCTCATCACAGAACCCGATGACGCAGGGATTGCCAGCATCGATTCACCAATCGATTTCTGCGCAGGTCAACACCCGGTCACGGTGACGCTCAGCAACAACGGCACGAATCAACTTACATCCGCGACGATAGAATGGACGCTCAACGGCATTCCGCAACCGACCTACAATTGGACCGGCCTGCTTGATACAATGGATCTCGCATCTCGTACAACGCAGATCAATCTCGCCACGGAGAATTTCCTCGGAAGCATTCCCTATACAATCACGGCATGGACGACCAATCCCAACGGCGTCGCGGATAACGTTCCCGGAAACGACACTTCGTCCGTTACTACGCAGGCAGCTCTTGGCGGGCAGTTCACAATCGGCGGCGCAAGTCCCGACTACAGCAGCTTCTCAGATGCCATCGCCGATCTGGAAACATACGGCGTCTGCGCACCGGTCGTTTTCAAAGTCCGTCCCGGGACATACGACGAACAGCTCGAGATAGGCGGCATTACCGGTGTATCGGCATCGAACACTGTAACGTTCGAGTCCGAAAGCGGCTTGAACAACGACGTTGATCTTACATTCAACGCCACATCCGATAACTGGGTGGTCAGGCTGAACAGCAGCAGCTATATCGCGTTCCGCAACATGACTGTCACTGCCACCGGTAGCTCCGATGGCCGTGTGATTGTCATAGAAAACGGCGCGACCAACACGCTGCTCGAGAACCTCATCCTCCAGGGCCGGACGGTCACCTCCACAAGTACCAACTACGCAATCATCTACTCAACCGACGACAACGATGATTTCACGACCATCCGCGGATGTACGTTCCTCAACGGCAGCTACGGCATGTACTGGCAGGGCGATGGTTCGAGCTCGCTTGAGCGCGGTACGGTGCTGGAGAACAATACGTTTCTCGATTTCTACAGCAATGGAATTCTCTTCCAGTACCTGGATGCCTGTATCATCCGCGGAAATACGTTTTCTACCGCAAGCACCAACGGCGGGCAGGAACTCATCCATGTGGACGACAGCGATAACGACATCCAGATCGTCGGCAACATCCTGACCGTCCGCCCCGGCGGCGACGGCGATAAGCAGGGAATTGAATTCGACGATCACGACGGCTCAGCAAGCAACAAGGCGCTGGTTGCCAACAACTTCATCACAATCTACAACGGCAGCGACGATGCCTACGGGCTCTATCCGGACAACTCCGATAACGTCAAGTTCTACAACAACACTGTCTACATCAACAGCACGAACAGCAACAGCCGCGCATTATTCTCCGAAGACGGAGACGGTCTTGAGTACCTGAACAATATCCTTATTGTCGACGGCTCAGGATACGCGTATTACACCGACCGGCCGACGGCCATTGATGCTTCGGACTACAACGTTCTCCAGACGAACGGATCCCGCATCGGGTATTGGAGCGGTTCAAGATCTACGCTCGCCGATTTCCAGGCAGCGAACGGCATGGATCAGAATTCCATTTCGAAGAATGTCTTCTTCGCCGACGAGACAACAGGCGATCTTCACCTGACCGGAGCGTCGCAGGATGACCTGGATCTCACGGGCATGCTGCTCGCCGATGTACCGAAAGATATCGACGATGAGAACCGTGTCGTGCCGTTCCGCGGCGCCGACGAGGCATGCTACATCCTGGATGGAACCGTATCCTATGAGCTCGTCGATGCAGCAGGCGTTCAAACGCCCTACGCAAACTCGCCGGGACAGATCGGCGTATCGTACAATATTTCCTTCCCGGAATTCGCTTCAACCGTAACCGTCACGCTGCGTCTGTATTCGGTCCCGAACAATAACCTCGTCTTTACGGGTTCGTTCCAAGCCGATAAGCAATTCGGTATCACGCTCTCGGGCTACCAGTTGATCGCACTCGACAACGTGCCTGCAGGTACATACCGGGCGCAGGTTACCTTCAACACGAAGAACTCCTGCGATTCGTTCACCGACTACGTCGGCATCTCGAAAGCCCTCGTCGTGCTGGACGCAGGCGAGCTTCCCTGCATCGTCTGGCCGGGTGATGTGACAAACGACGGCATCGTGAATTATGGCGACCTCAAGGCATTCAACCAATACGTACACGACGCGAATCTGTCTCCCATCTGGCTGAACGGTCCGAGCCGCTACCGCGCGGACGCAGGCACAAATCCCCTGACGTACCTACGCTGGGAAGCACAAGCCTCCATGCCGTGGGGTACCGCACAGGGCTGCTACATGGACTGCGACGGCAACGGCATCGTGAATTCGTTCGATATCATCGCGATCCGCCTGAATTGGTTCAGAACCCACGGAATCGCGCCGCCGAAGGATAACAAGCAATTCGATGCGAACACGTTCGACATCAGTGCGAACTACCCGAATCCGTTCAATCCATCGACCACGATGGAATACAGCGTGCCGGAACGCAGCCGCGTAGAACTTGAAATCTACGATGTCAACGGCCGCATCATCGAAACACTCGTCAACGAAACAAAGGAAGCAGGCGTCTACACGGCACAGTTCACCGCCGAGAATCTCAGCAGCGGACTGTATCTCGCCGTTGTACGCATGCAAGGAATAGAATCAGGATTAACATTTTCCAAAGCGGTCGAAATGACTCTCACCAAATAACGAACCTCTCGTACGCATGACACCGCTGGGGGATCCGGCGCCTGCCGGGTCCCTCTTCATCTCTCAACGAACAAGAAGTTACATCGCATGCTTCTCTCCGCAGTTAATCTTGATTCTTCGAACCCCGGCTCAGCCGGGGTTTTTATTTACTTAGGGTTTGAGTGAGGGGAAGGTCAAGAGATCGAAGAACTCAATCGGCAGGCGCGGGACTTTCACCGGATAGATGGCAGTCTGGATGCAGCCGGGTTGGTGTACCCAGCCGTTATCGAGGCACACCGGCATATCGAGAACAGTTTCAGGCCTGAGCCATTGCTGCTTGTTCATCAACGGGCGTTTTTTGGCGAGCTCACCCATCATCCGGCCCCACATCGGTGCAGCGACCGTGCCGCCATACTGGTACTTCCCGGTGAGCTTTTTTCGCTGATCGCCGAATCCATACCATACGACCGTGGTGAGCGAAGGAGTGTACCCCGCAAACCATGCATCTGCGCTGCCCTGGGTCGTGCCAGTTTTGCCGGCTGCGGGGCCTTTGTAGAACCGCCGTATAACACTTGCAGTCCCGGCGTTCACGACAGTTTGTAGCGCGTCCGTGAGCAAATAGCAGGTCGCAGAATCGGTGACCTGTTCAGGCTTCGGCGTGTAAGTATAGAGCGTTTTGCCCTTTTGTTCAGCGATCTTCAGAATCCCTACCGGCTCAGCATACCAGCCGTACGCCGGAAACACCGCCAGCGCGGACGCCATCTCGAGCGGAGAGAGCTCGCCCGTACCGAGTGCGAGCGAAGGCACCAGCGGAAGCGGTGAACGGATGCCCATACGCCTTGCAAAAGCCGCCAGCTCATCAGGGTTTGTCAATGTTGTTACCGCATTCGCAGCGGCGAGATTCAGCGATTCCTGAATCGCGAACTTCATCGGAACAGGGCCGCCGGTGAACGTATTCTCATCATTCATCGGGCGCCATTCCCACGCAGTTCCGGAATCTACCACCACCGGCGCATCCATTAACGGCGTACCCAATGTATATCCGCGCTCCAACAGGCTGGCATAAAGGAACGGCTTGAATGCCGAACCAACCTGCCGCCGGTTCTGCGTAGCATGGTTCCATCCCATCATGTCCGAGTCCGGGTTGCCGCCGATCATCGCCCGGATGTATCCCGTTGCCGGTTCAACGGAGACGAGCCCAACCTGCACGTCCTTCATGTTTTGCGGCAGCACCTTGTATTGCTGGGTCAACGCTGCCTCTGCCGCTGTTTGCGCCTGGAAGTCGAGCGTCGTTGTAATGGCAAGCTGATCGTGCGAAAGGTTCTTCCTCAGCGACCGCAATAGATCCTCGCTCCTGCGCCGTATGTATTCGGCAAAGTGCAGCGCGATCGGCTCACGCATCTTCAATCCGAGCTCGGTTTTACGGAGCTTCTTGTACTCCTTATCGCTCAGCTTTCCTGTCTCCACGAGATTGTACATGACTTCATTCCGGCGCTTTATCACTTTCTCGGGATACTTTACCGGGTCGTAGTGGGTGGGAGCCTTGAGCATCCCGATAAGCATCGCGCTCTCTTGAATCGTGAGCTTATCCGGCGGTTTGTTGAAGTACTCCTGTGCTGCCGTCCAGATACCGTAGCACTTGTGTCCGAAGTAGACAGTGTTGAGATAGAGCAGCAGAAGCTCCTTCTTACTGTACTTTGTTTCCAGCTTCCGGGCATAATCGATTTCTGAGAGCTTGCGCGAAATAGTCCGTTCATGACTGAGGAAAAGATTCCGGGCGAGCTGCATGGTAAGTGTTGAGCCGCCCTGGGTATTCCCCGTCATTGTACTGAAGATAGCTCTTCCAAGGCCCCGAACGGAGACGCCATCGTGTTCATAGAACTCCCGGTCCTCGGTCGCGATCAATGCATCGATGACATGCTTGGATACCTTTGATAAACTGGTCAGCTCGACGCGTCGTTCTACGCCGTAATAGTAGATGACCTTCCCGTCTGCAGTGGTGAGATAGGAAGCGTACTTCAGGTTGATTGGGGGCAAGCCGTCCTGCGATACCGCAGGCGCTGATGCGCACAGCAGACAAAACAGAGATAGTAACGTTCGCGTATTCATAGCTGTTACAAATATCCCCGATTGTCAGGAGAGAAGCAACGTTGTAGTGATCTGGAATTTGATTTACCCGAATGGGAGTAGTTTCAAACTCACCTCACTCCACCACGACCGAGCGCGTCTGGCTGTTTTCGCCGATGTTTAGCACGACGTAGTACATACCGGCCGGGAGATCTGCGGTGGAGTACGGGACGGTGTACTCGCCGTCGGTGATGGACTGATTGTAGAGCTCAGCGATGGCTTTGCCGTCGGAGCGGTAGAGCGTGAGAAGGGCAAGGGTGCCGTCGAGGGCGCCCTTGCTGTGGACGGTGAACCGAAAGCTGGTCTCGCCGCGAACGGGGTTCGGGGCGTTTTGTGCAAGCGTGAATTCCCCTACCCGCCGCACGATCTTCTCGCATTCGCCGTCGATGAGGATAGACGTGGTGCTGGTTTTCTCCAGCCCGTAGCAGCAGTCCGAGAACGCCCGCACGTACGGCACGGATAGATGCGATTCCACAGCCGCCTTCGGCTGCTTGACTCGGAAGCGGGCATAGAACAGCGTCCGGCCGTCCTTCGGCATGAAGCCCTCATCTGCCCGGACCTCCAGCGTATCCGGTGCCCTGAGCCGCCATTCCAGCCGTGCATCCTCCGTCATCGCGCCAATGCCGTCTACACCGATGGGCGTGAGATAGTCTGGATCGAAGTGGATAAGACTCGTAAACAACGCCCTCTCTGGGTAGAGAGTCTGTGATAGCTCGAACGGCACACGCATTTCCTCTGTTGTTGTAACAAAATCCGGAACCGCTGTTGCGTTCACCTCCAGCTCACAATTACATATATATATCGTATCCGGGTAGGTAATAACGGTGTTCGGACAGCCGTTCGTCATTGACACGCTATCAATAACGATAAACGCAGGGCGGGAGGAGTCGGACATGTTAGCTGCAAAGCGCAGCCCGAACATATCCCCATTGGTGACAGCTGGCCGGCTCGGTCCGAATGTACATTTCAGCACTCCTGGACGCATTTCATCAATCACCAAGTCACCATCGCTGACAATTGTACCATCTGTATAAACAGGATCGACCAAACGCAGAGCGTCAGGATCGTACTTTATAAGAAACGAGAAGGATAATCGCATTTTTGTACTCAGTTGGGGGGCGAGATGGAGAAAGACATTTGAGCGCTTGGAGGGTGTTAGCTCATGGTATTCTGCAAAAGCTGCGATAGTAACTGTATCGGGGCGTGAAGGAAATGTGACAACTGTGTCAGCAGTGTAGTGTTGATTACTCAGCTGTGCTGACAGACGAACGCTCCGAGACGGATCCGTACAATTCTCCGTGCGATAGATAAATGTACAGCCAGGAGACGTTACTTCCTTCGAGATCTCGAGAAGAGCTTCGGGAATTGTTTCTATCTCTTCGTCTACCATAATCATTGAATACCCGTTCGTCGCTGAACACAGCTCCTGCATAGGCACCAACTGGACATCTTTATACACTAACCTGAGATAAAATACGGTTATATTATTCTCTACGGCTTTGGTGTTGAGATCCTTTAATGTAACTGTATGAATATCATCACTGTTTTGTGCTGTCCCAATTACAACACAAATCCGTCTACCGGATTGGTTAATCAGTTCGTTAAATGCTAGATCTATTGTGAAGTACAGTGCCAATTCACCAAATGGATCGCTATAATCCAATAAGTTTACAAAATTGCGCGCTTCGTCCAGATCGTCTGTGAAGGGAAGACCTATAGAACCATCGCTATGGTATGTTCCAATGAGAATACGATCATCCTTATTTGTGGAATTAATAAAGGACTGAATCCCCCTTTTTATAATTTGCAAAGGATTATGGTAGTTGGCACCGAGTGTTAGGGGGCTTGTTTCAAGCACTATTGCCACGGCATTAAACGCTTCCGAGCAAATAACATCATAATCAACAGGAGCATTATTCTCAAAGAGCATGTACATTACATTATCACTTTGTTGCAACGGTACAGCGTCCTTCGTGATAATCGAGGACACTCGTATATATGGAAAACCAACCGTGTTGATTTCACTAATATCTAGCTCTATTCCTTGACAGTGCAGTACGTTCCACCACCCTACTGATAGAACAGCAATGAGTACAGCGCATCTTGAATGTTTCATAAAGCCCACAATCGCAATCCAATTACAGTTTGAACAAACATAGGAGAAAGGTGGACCAGGTCAACTGATATACTCAGCTGACCTGGTCAAAGATACTAATTCGGTGGTGGTGGATCGATTGTATCCCAAGGGCATGGGTCTTGTGGACTTTGCATCTCTAGCCAGTATATTCTTGCAGCGGAGCCCGGGCAAGCTTCAATTTCGAAATGTAAGATTTGTCCTTCACCAATACCGCGCCAATAGCAACATTGTGCCTCTTCATCTTGGCACAGAGTTGACTGAATATCACACCATCCAGGTCTTGTGATAGTACAGATCCCGCCTGCTCCAGAGGAATCCTCACAATACAAACAGACACTTATACAGTACTCTTGGCCTTCTTTCAACGTTAAGTTGTACACATCTGGTCCGGATGGATAAAGCCAAACAGTTCCACTGCTCTGCCCCACTGCCTCTTGCGAGGCGGTCACGGCAAGGAAGGCAATGAGCAGCATGCCTGCAAGGCGAGTCAGGTTCTTACGTCCCCGCG
>PABJ01000194.1 GCA_002699105.1 Ectothiorhodospiraceae bacterium
CATATGCCAGACTATGAACTCTACGCCGTTGCGCCTCCGCAGGAGCTCCCCGATCCGGCAGTGCAGCCGTAGCAGTGCAGATCGAACTTGATCTCGCGGTTGATGAGCTTGCTGTAATCGAAGTCGAAGATCGTCGTTTGGCCGCCGTCCTCAATCGCCATATCCAGCATCTGATTGAAGTCGCAATCGTACATCGTGCCGTCGTACCCGACCGATACGAGCGAACGGCACATCACGCCGAGCGCTGCGGCAGGATTGAACGCGTTCACGAGCTTTTCCATGTACTCCTCGTAGCCGCCCTTCCGGAGCAGCTGCTCTTTGAAGCGGTGTATCGGCATGTTCGTGATTGTATAGAGATTGTTGAACTTCAACCCGAACTTCTCCCACAGCTCCTTCTTGTAGTCGGCTTCCAGGTGCTCCTGTTCCGGCGGGAGGAACGCCCCGATAGGATTATACACCAGGTCCAGCACGAGGCCGCTGTTCTCCTCGCCGTAGCCCTGCTCGTTCAGCAGCTTCATCGAATCCATGCTCTTTTGGAAGACACCCTTGCCGCGCTGCTTATCTGTAAAAAACTCCTGGTAGTAAGGCAGGCTCGATACGACTTCGATTCCATGCTTCGCGAAAAACTCCGGCAGGTAGCGCTTGCTCTCCTTCGTCTGCGGATTGCCGTCGAACGTGACGGTGAGGTTATGCCGCACCATGATGTGCTTCCCGAGCTTCTTCGCCTCTTCGACGAAGTAGTCGAAGTGCGGATTCAACTCGGGCGCTCCCCCGGTGATATCGAGGTTCTTGATGTCCGGGTTTTCCGCCATCACTTCGAGGCACCGGTTAATTGTGCGCTCGTCCATCTGTTCGGTCCGCTTGGGGGATGCATCGACATGGCAGTGGTGGCATGCCTGGTTGCAGAGCTTCGTCACATTGACCTGCAGCGTTTCGACAGCGGTGGGACTGAGATCGAGGCCGCCGCCCTGTATGACCGCTTCAAACGGTGTGAACTGAGATTCGTCGGCGACCGGTACTTCTGCTTCTTCAATGGGCAGTTCAAACATATATATCCAATCGGTTCGTTGTTCGTGGTTTCGGGACCTAGTCCATTGCGCCGAGTGTTTTTAGCGTGTTCTGCATCTGGACGCCGTGAACAAGCGCCATACCCGATGCCATCGCCGCAGCAACATGAATCGCCTCCGTCATCTGATCGGGGTTGGCGCCGGTTTCGAGGCACTGCGTCGTATACGCGTCGATACAATACGGGCATTGCTTGAAATGCGAAACCGCCAGCGCAATCAGCGCTTTCTCGCGCTTCGTCAGCGCGCCGTCTTCGCCGGTGACCTTGTTGTAATACTCAAAGAAGCTATCCATGAGCTCTTTGCGGAATGCGCCTACTTCGGCGAAACGACCCAGGTCCTTCGATTCGTAGTAATTCATGCTGCCGATCCTTTGTTGGTTCAGGTTCAATTATAGAGACATTGCGTTCATGTATCGCCGCAAGGGATGATCTTCATCAGCCTCGAGCAGCCATTCCTGCAGGGCGCCGTATGTATCGATATCGCGCAGCATCGCAACCCTGCCGAGACTCAGCCCCGACTGCGCGGCGTTTTGCACGGTCCGTTCGTACACTGTGTCTGTCGACCATTCGATATTCGCGAATAGCTGCGGCTGGGCTGCGTTCATGCCGATAAGCCAAAATCCGCCGTCCATCGCCGGCCCGATGACAACGTCGTCGGATTGAAGCGCTGCATGCGCTTCCGTCAGAAGTCCGCTGGTCACGTCCGGGACATCCGTCCCGATGAGAATAGCGCGGTTCGCACCGTGTTTGAACACGTGCTCGAACGCATCGCGCATCTTCACACCGATGGTACCGCCGGGCTGAAGGTGGTATTGCCCTGCGCCGAGCCATGCATCCATTTTCTCCAGCGGGGTTTGTGCAGGCACGGAGACGAGTAGCTCGAAGCCGGTCGCTTTCGCCGCACCGTAGACGTGCTCTGCGCATACGCGGTACATCTGCGCTGCTGCTGCAGGACCGGTATCCACAGCCAGGCGTGTCTTTGTCTTGCCGGGCTCCGGGTGCCTCGCAAAAAGTATTATGACGGAACCGCTGTTTCGTCGCATAGCATGTGATATTGCTTACAGGTACAGCAACAAGATACGAAACCCTCTCCCCAGCGCTCAAACGTTTCCATAAAAAAGGCGGCTCGCGAAAGCCGCCTGTGATTCGGTTTCCTTCCCCCTCTACTCCACCACGACTGAGCGCGTTTGGCTGTCTTTGCCGATGGTTAGCACGATGTAGTACATGCCGGCCGGGAGATCTGCAGTGGAGTACGGGATGGTGTACTCGCCGTCGGTAATGGACTGGTTGTAGAGTTCGGCGATGGCTTTGCCGTCTGAGCGGTAGAGCGTGAGGTGCGCGGGCTTGCCGTCGAGAGCGCCCTTGCTGTGGACGGTGAACCGGAAGCTGGTCTCGCCGCGGGCGGGATTCGGGGCGTTCTGCGCCAGCGTGAACTCACCCGCCCGGCGCACGATCTTCTCGCATTCCCCGTCAATGAGGATGGAGGTGGTGCTGGTTTTCTCCAGGCCGTAACAGCAGTCCGAGAACGCCCGCACATACGGGACTGATAGATGCGATTCCACCGCCGCCTTCGGCTGCTTTACGCGGAATCGGGCGTAGAAGAGTACGTCTGATTCTCCTGCAACAAAGCTCTCGTCTGCGTATACGACTAGTGTATCTCCTCCCTCGATCCGCCAACCGAGCAGAGCATCGTTTGTGAGTGCGCCTATTCCATCTACGCCGATGGGTTCAAGGTATTCCCTATTAAACTGAATCTTTGTTGTAAAGAAGTTGGTGAATATCGGATTCGTTGAGAATCGCACATCTCGCACTGTTACCGGCAGCCGGATTTCTTCTTCCGTTACAACTCCCACATTCTCAATGGCCACATCAAGACCTTTTTCGCAGCGGCAGATGTAGACCGTATCCGGATATGTTATCACAGTATTGGGACAACCATTTTCGAACGTGAGGCTGTCTATCGTGATGAAAGCAGGACGGCTAGACGCCGGGCGTGGCGCACGCAATGTAAACCCGAGAAGATTGCCGTTTGATTGTATGGCTCTTCCATAATCAATGGTGCAAGTAAAACCTTCGTCGTGGATATTAACAATGTCCACATAATTCTCCGACATCATGGTGCCATCACTGAGAAGCGGCGCTTGGACCTCAAATGCATGAGGCGGATAATGAACGGAGAAGCTAAACGAAGTGAGAAACGCCGTACTTATATGCGGCTCCAGATGTAAGTATACATCGAACGATTGCGGAGGAACGACGTCGTCGCTTTCGGAACTCACAGTAAGAGCCAGTGTATCAGGCCGCGAAGGAGTTGTAATAACGGTTGACGCGGTTGCTATTTGCCCATTCAACTCTACGGTAAGTTCAAGCGTCCGGACGGAGTCGGTGCATCCTTCTGCAGTATAGCTGATCGTGCAGTATTTAGCATCTATTTGCGAATGGATATCTTCTGCGATTTCCTCCGCTACCTCTTCCAGCCTCAGCGTATCCTTAGGATGGAGCTCGTACAGCTTTCCCCCCGAGATTTTCGTAAAGAGATCAAACCAATAGTATGTCCTTCCAATGTAACCAGTGGGGGTGCCTAGCTCACGGTTTAAAAATGTGAATATATACACCGGGATATTCTTCCGTCGCAGTATGTCTGCTATATCCTCGGGGGGAACGACCATAAGTCGATTGTTATCATAGAATTCGAGAGATATATCTGCTCCGAGCATCACCAAATACTTTCTATCTGGTAGTGATGCTAGCCTACCCAGCCCATTATATGTTCTATAAATCGGTTGTGATGCCCCTGCATAGGTGCCTGGCATATTCATTACTCTATCTCGGTTCATACTATGATCCGAATTAAATCCATCATCGCCCACTTGGATTGACCGGTTGTCCCATACTGCTGCGTGGCTATCGCTGTTAAGCCTGCCCAGAATATGGAGAGCGGTATTCACGATCGGGTTTTGAGGATCATCCCATGAGTATATAAATGTTCGCGCACGATCATAATCGTCGTCAATATTATTTAAGTACATACCAATATAGTTTTCATCCCCTGCACAGCTCATTCGAACATCTTGATCAATGCCGTTATCTATAAGTTTTAGATGCGCCTTCTGTCCCGGGCTCACCGGTATGCCATTCTCGAATAGGCTCGCGTTTATACGGATGAGAGGGTATGCATCAAGGTTTACATCTTCGACTATGAGCTCGAGGTTCTGACTTATAGCAGGAGTTGCGAATTGGACGGCAAGAAGGATAATGAAAATATTTTGTCGTAGTGTCATCACTCCCCCCTCACTCCAGCACGACCGAACGCGTTTGGCTGTCTTTGCCGATGGTGAGTACAACGTAGTACATGCCAGCCGGGAGATCTGCGGTGGAGTATGGGACGGTGTACTCACCGTCGCTGGCAGGTTGATTATAGAGTTCGGCGATGGCTTTGCCGTCGGAGCGGTAGAGCGTGAGAAGGGCAGTGGTGCCGTCGAGGGCGCCCTTGCTGTGGACGGTAAACCGGAAGCTGGTCTCGCCGCGGGCGGGGTTCGGGGCATTCTGCGCAAGCGTGACCTCCCCTGCACGGCGGACGATCTTCTCGCACTCGCCGTCGATGAGGATGGACGTGGTGCTGGTTTTCTCCAGGCCGTAACAGCAGTCCGAAAACGCCCGCACATACGGTACAGAGAGATGCGATTCCACCGCCGCCTTCGGCTGCTTCACACGGAAGCGGGCATAGAAGAGTGTCCGGCCGTCCTTCGGCATGAAGCCCTCATCCGCACGGACCTCAAGCGTATCCGGTGCGCGTAGCCGCCACTCCAACCGCGCATCCTCCGTCATAGCGCCGATGCCGTCTACACCGATGGGCGTCAGATACTCGGGATCAAAGTGGATGCCGGTACTGAAGATCATCTCATTTGTCAGCGGTGTGGTGCCGTAAATACTCGTGTCCTTCACCACCACTGGCAGCAGCACTTCGTCGCCAGTGAGAATCGGTTCCCCTTGCACCTCAAACCCTAGATCGTACTGACAGACACAGATATATACCGTGTCGGGATGCGCTATTACGGTATTCGGGCAGCCGGCAGTAAACGAAATGCTATCTAAAGCTATAAATGTAGGGTGGCTGACGCTATCAGCCAGCGCGTCAAATCGTAGCCCAATCAAATTCCCCGACTCCTGCGCAGGGTAGACGTACTCCAGCTCACATTTAAATACTCCATCCCCCACTTTGTAGATTCCAATCCCTGCATCCTCAAGAATTGTGTTGCTGGCAATGTGTGGGGCATCAAGACGAAGCGTAATCGGGTCGTACTTTATAAGGAAGGAGAGCGATACCGGTAATTGCTTGTCGACTCGTGGTTCCAATCTCACGTACACATGAAAGTGTTCCGGCGGGTCTACCTCATCCTTGACTGAGCTTACTACCAACTGTAGCGTATCACTTCTATGCGGTGACTCAACAACTGTATCGGCATACAGCGTGCTTCCATCCGAGAGCTCAGCGATGATTTCGATATGACGGACAGAATCAGTACAATTATCGGCTGTGTACGTGATAATGCACGATGAGTCCAAAATGCTCGGTACGAGGTGAAGCGTTGTATCTGTGATACTATTCTGTTGATCGGGACCGAGCACGATAAACTGCCCTCCAGATAACATGCTCGGTCTCCGCAGTTCTCTGTCATACTCTTTTGGCGGATTTTGGAAAGGCATCGTTGAAATCGTATTCATCTGGATATCATAACGATCCACCAATTGCAGCACGTCAATGGAATATGGACGCTCTGGATAATCGAGCGACCTCTCAGCTGTGTAAACCACACAATATTTGGAACCGCTTTGCTTTGCCAACTCGCGAAGCGCATACATGACTGCGTCGCGACAATTATGCGGGAATGCATCATGTCCGAAACTGCTTGGAAATGGCGGATATTTATCCTCCACAAAATCGACCAGAGCTGGCTTATCGTTCGTAAATCCCATGGTTACCAATTCGCCTTGGCTCGTCGTATCGGTTGTGACAATGAGTATTTCCGCATCGTCGTCAATTGAATTAACCAAGGTTGTTATTGCATTCGTAATTGAGTCTCCTTCAGTACCCCTAAAATGAAAGAACCAGTAATTTGCGACATGAAACACAATGGCAACTGACTTGGGCTCACGGGGACACTGCGTGCTTATCTGCCTATTACTACCATTATCATAGACTGATAATGAGACAATCGATTCCTCAGGAACATCCGTTGAATATGAAACACGGACATTGGGCAGGCTATTCAGATTTATACTTTGAATATGAAGTTCTTGGGCTGCGGCCGGGCTACCGGCCAGAACAGACAGCAGAAGTATGGAGTAAAGTGTTATACGTTTGAGAAATGATGTCATGCGGGCCTCTACCATCGAAGGGGAGTTCACTGAAATTAGAAGCCCGGGCTGGCCAATTCTTGAACTGTGTTTCTCATACAACGACTCCCGTAATAGATGAATACAAATGTATTACAGGCTTGCCCCTCATTCACGCGTAGAGCATGGCAGAGAGACAAACCATGTTTGCCTTTCAAACTGCCGCCGTTACCGGCCTTTTGCGCGGCGTCCCTGCAGGAGCATCCGCGCTGTGCTAAAGCGTGATGGGGGAATATACATCTCAATTCATCAAATGTCAAGATCGGGATATCCGATTATCACCAAACCCATTGGTGTTGTCGTTATCCCGACAATAAAAAAGGCGGCTCTGACGAGCCGCCTTTGGGAAAGGGTGTCTGTTCGCGTTATTTCGCGACCATCATCTTCATGACCTTGGAGAAGTTTCCGGCTTCGATGCGGTACAGGTACATTCCACTCGGAAGTCCCGTCGCGTCGAATCGCACGGAATGATCGCCGGCGGTCTGGAATTCGTTCACCAGGACGGCAACCTTCCTGCCTAATGCATCGAGCACCTCGATACGGACGCGGGAATCGCGCGGCAGCTTATAGTCGATCGTCGTCGTCGGGTTGAACGGATTCGGACGGTTCTGCGAAATCACGTAATCCGGACCGGCGTCGAGCGGACGCAGGCAGTCGCCGGAAATAGTGACAAGACCCGGCGTAAGCACCGGCGCGATGGAACCGTCGTTGATGAGGACGTCATCGGCAGGATTCTCGGCCCAGAGGATCTCGGAGAAGGCCACGTTCAAGTGATCCGGGCGTTCGCCGAAGATCGGCTTGAAGCAGAGGGTGAACAACCGGCCGAAGCTCGGTCTGCCCTCGTACCCATCCAGTGGGTTCGGTCCTTCGAACTGCAGATGAATGTTGTAGTCATCGACGGAGACGACCGTAATACCCGACCAGTCCGGCGGGTAGATGCCGCCCTGCTCGTAGCGAATCGGGTCGGCGCCCACAAATGTAAGCACCGGCGGTACGATTTGCTGCGGCGGGATTCCGCTCGTCATGTTATACCGCAATTTGAGGTCGAACTTCTTGATGTCCTTCGTGTCGGAGTTATCGATAAATACCGGTGCACAGACGAGATCATCGCCGAAGTACGTCACGTTATCGCGCGAAATGGCGAGCGCAGATGTAATCGGCAGTCTCGGGATGAAGATGTTACACGGTATATCGTCGATCGCCTCCTGGTTATCCGCCGTGACTGCAACCGCCCATTCGATGAGTGCGCCGGACTCCAGTCTCGGAAGTGGGATGAGTTTCCACTCCACAACAACGGTTCGACCGGGAGCGATATTACCGACGGGCTTGAGCCAGGTTTCAGGTGGCGATTCGCCGGGCTTCAGAATTACGTTCTCCGGCGCTACAAGCGTACCGACAACGTTATCTGCCGTACCGCCGCCGTCGTTATAGTATTCAACCCGTACAATGAAGTACGGCGGATCGTATCCTCCGGTCTCGGAGCTGATATGCAGCGAATCGATCGGCATACCTGTACTAGGATCGATGATCGTACAGGTACCTTCAACGTCAGGGCCTTCCAGAGGCGGAATGTAGACCTGACAGGTACACTGCACCGGCTCGCCGTTGGTGGCATTCACCTCGAAGATAAACGTCACCAGTCCTCCGAAGTCCCGCCTGTTCGGTTCGAAATTCCATTCGAACATCACGGTATTACCAGGGGTCAAGGTATCTTCTCTGCCGCCGGGCAGTATCGGCCGCAATGTGGCGTCGAGCTGCTGGGTGAGGGTCGGCGTCACTGTACCGTCTGATGGCGGGATGACGATGACGGTGGCTTCCACGTTGTCGGCGTAATCCGATCCAACGTTAGAGACGAAGAACTGTATCGGGAACGGGCTCGGGGTGTACTCGCCCAGCGTTGTGTCCACACGTATCGTATCGGGGCACACGCATGCGACTTCGAACTCCGTCTGCCTGATAGAGTCGATGATAACGCAGCATTCTGCTGTCCCCCTGTTTCCGAATATGTCCGTCACGACAATAGTGAAACACACGGTATCAATCACCGGCGTAGCGATAGGCTGGAATGTCCATGTCACCGGCGGGACAACGCCTTCACCGACTCCAAGACTATCAGCGATGTCTTTCTTGGCATCGTCTAGAAGGCTGACGCCGCCATCGGGGAATATCTCAGCAGTAAGGGCATAGCCTGTTGCGGTACCGATATTCCGTACGTTGGATGAGATAGTAAACTGCGGCGGATCGTAATTATGATCGATGAAAGCGATGAACCCATCACTGGGATCGCATGTGACTTCATAGACAGGAAGCTTTGCACGCGGTACGCAAACCTCAACTTCGCAACGCCATACATACTTCTTCCGCTTATATCCTCCGATTGCTTCGATCTGGAAGATAAGCGTCATACATGTATCGTTGTTGCGCAGAATAGGATTGATCAGAAAACTTTCCTGCTCATCTGTCGATTGCTGCTTGGGCAGCGAGTTATAGAACCTCGACTCCGGATTCTGAGGATCGATGGAGAGCCCCTGGGTTGCCAGGTACTTCACAATCACCGAATCGGCACGGCCGTCTCCGCGGTTCGAGAAGTTAACGACAATCTCGAACGGATTTGGTTCGTAATCGCCAAATTGATCCACGAAAAGAATTTCGGTAAAGGATTTGCTGAGATTGCAGGTGATGCGCGGAATGCGCTCCTTCTCTATCCAGATTTCCTTGCAGCACTCGGTGCTGATTCTGTCGGATGTAATGATCGCGCAGAGCTCGGTTAATTCGCTCCGTATCGAATCCGCAGTCAACAAGCGCACCTGGAAGGTCGCCGTCCCGCTTTCGCCGGGAGCCAGCGGGCTCGGAACGATTGGCTTTGTATTCGCGCCGATAACGGTCAGGCGGGTATTGCCGCCGAGGTTCGCCAGCAACTGAAAGAGCGAGTCGGTTCCGTCGTTGGTGACCGTTATGGTAATATTAATGACGTTTGGGACGTAATCGTTATCAACGTAGAACATGCTGTCGGCGTCCGTTTCAAAAACGCACGTCATCGAAGGCTGGCTCCAGGCTGTCCCTACAAGCAAAGGCAGGAGCGCCGCCAACAAGGCAGTTCGTAAAAAGTTAGGCTGTATCTTCATCGTCATACCTACCCGTGTACAAATAAATTTCTCTCTTCTCCACATCAGTATCACACGAAAGCGCGCATTTGGTTACAAAAAACCGCAAAAATGCGCGTTTCCGTATTTCCTGAATTACTCGATAACAGTCAGTTCTACGCGTCTGTTGAGCTGCCTGCCTTGCGGTGTGTTGTTATCCGCAATCGGTTGCGACTCGCCGTACCCCTTGCTGATAATGATATCCGCAGGGACGCCGTGTTCCACGAGGTATTCGCGGATCGCTGCTGCGCGGCGCTCGGAAAGATCGAGGTTGTATTCCTCGGTTCCGAGTGCATCGGTATGGGCGGAAATCTCGAACTTTCTACCGGGGTTCTGGAGGATAAACCGGATTGCACGTTCCAGCTCGGGCTTCGATTCCGGCCGCAGGGTCGCCTTGTCGAAGTCGAACAGCACAGTGAGGTTCGTCTTCGGCGGGATGGAGATAACCGGCGGGATGGGTTCGAGCGCGATATCCTTCACAACTTGGCGGTAGGTCGTCAGCTCAGGGACTTCAAAGAATTCTGACTTAAAGATATAGCCCCGCTGCTCGGCAGAGATTCGGTATTCGCGGCCTGCCGGAACCGTAAAGAGGTACTGTCCTGACTCGAGACTCTGGTACTTTGCGACAGTTTCGCCGGTACCCTTGTCTTCGACGGTAATCGGTGTCGACGCGAGCGGCTGACCGGTTTCGATATCGGTCACCACGCCCTTAATGATCACGACTGCATCGGGGAGTATGGGCGGATCGAGCAGGATATAGAGATCGAAAGCGCCGTAGCCGCCGTCGCGGTTGGATGCGAAGTACAGCGTATCGCCCGAAAGGGTCGAGGAGATGAACGCGTCATCGTCGGAGGAGTTGATAGGATACCCGAGGTTCATGGGGCGTGACCAGCGAGAGCCCCGGAACTGGGTAACATAGATATCAAAACCGCCTGCTGCCTTCGAACTTTCACCGTCGGGGTATCCGTCCGATGCGTAGTACAACGTTTTTCCGTCGAACGCGATCGAAGGCGTACGCTCATGTCCCTTCGTGTTCACGTCCGGTCCGAGATTGATCGGTCTGCCCCATGTGCCGTTGTCGTTCTTCTTTGCCATCCAGATATCCGTGCCGCCGTAGCCGCCGGGCCGATCGGATGAGAAGTACAATGTCTGGCCGTCCGGGGAGATAGCGGGCTGCGATTCCCAGTACGTAGTATTGATCTGGGTGAAGTCGTCTTCCTGCTTCATCAAACGGCGGTCGACGCCTTCGGGGTTGTTGAGGTTACGGGCGTCGGACCATTCGAACCCGCGCTCGCTCCATTCGGCAACGTAGATATCGCATGCGCCGAACCCGTCGGGTTCCGAGCATAGTGCGAGGTACAACGTGCGCCCGTCGGGCGATACGGAGATCGCGCCCTGCGATTCCGGTGTGTTGATCGATTCGCTCAGGTACTGCGGTTTTTCCCAGTCCGTGCCGATATGATTGACGCGATAGATATCGTCGCCGTAATCGACGCGGTTGGGATTGAGGCGCCGGGAGGTAAAGAACAACGCCCCGTTCGCAGTGACAGCGGGTGCATAATCGTCGTACGCGGAGTTAACGGCTTCGCCGATATTCTCCACTTTGCCGCCCGTCAATAGCGCGATGTCTGCAGAACCGCTCCCGCCGCAACCAGACAGCAGCACGATTCCAAGCACGCCGATCAATGTGAGATAGTAGTAACGTTGCATGAATTTCTATCCGCTTAAGTAAAAAATTGCTTCCGTGTTTGGGGGTGCTTCAGCAGCTGTCTAGAACGCCTCGTACTTCAGACCGATCGAGATCTGGAACGAAGCAACCTTCCAATCGTCCCAGCTATCATAGCCGGGCGGGATCGTGGTGACTTCAGCATCGTCGGATACGGTCGAGATCGGATAGCCGATCCGGATCTCAGGATTGACGTACCAGCGGGGACGTACAATATAATCGTATCCAAATCCGACCATCGCCTCCAGGCGGTAGTCCGTTGCCGGGAAGCTGGCATCTTTCGATGTACGCTCGGTATCCAGGATCTCCCGGAATGTCAGCTCCTCAGTCACAATGCGCTGCGTATGATTGATGCTGCTCGAGATATTGAATCCGGCAGCGGGACCGGCGAAGACGTACCAGCGCTCGAGGCGCGGCTGCCAACGCATGAACAACCCTACGGTTGCGTACGCGAGACTCACGTCGGCTTCTTCTTCAAATTCCACCGGCTTCACCGTCACGGAATTACTGAGCTTGATTGGGGTCGAGAGCGTGCGCGTGAAATCATCGACGAAGTGCTTGTTGTCGTACA
>PABJ01000195.1 GCA_002699105.1 Ectothiorhodospiraceae bacterium
CGAGGTTACAACACTCGTCGATGAAATGCGGCCTGTTGGCGCATCGGTTGTCACGTTCGATGCAGCCAACCTCGAAAGTGGTAACTACATCGCAATCGCAACGATGCAGGGTACGACAACCGGAACGTCCTATACGAAATCGATTCGCATGACTCTTTCCAAGTAGCTGGAAATTGTCACTTTCCTGATAAAACGGGGTCGCCGAGAGGCGGCCCCGTTTTCGTTTTAGTGTGAATGGGAGTCACAGCTATTGACTTTTACATAAAACACCCATAACTTCAAGGTGCGAAAACAATGCGATCAGTTGGTGTTGCCCCACCTATCACACCACAGTTGCTCTCGTTCGAGGAGCTGTATCCTATACTTATACCCAGAAGGTAGAGCCGATCGCTAACAATTCTGTTGCATTCCGGCAGGACATTCCTACAAATATGTCCAGTTTGGCTGTGCAGACAGGTTAACTCAATTATCCATCTCAAATACAGGTGGATTAGGATTGAGCTATATATATACATCGTTAAAGAAAAGTGCATGAAATAGCTTGTTTCCCCACATTCACATATAGAGAGGTACTACCATGAAACAACTCATCTACGCTGTTGCCTTTGCGGCAACCATTGCGTTCATCGGGGACGTTGCGCATGCGCAATCTCCAACGCCAAACATCGCGACAAGCGCTGTTTGTACACACTGGAGCGGAGGGTCCGGAACGTACGGTCCTCAGCGCTACAACGACGGTTCGATCGCACCGCAGGGAAGTTTGCCCTGGGGTTGGACGAGAGCGAACGGCTACACAAATCCCGGATCCTGGATCCAATTCGAATGGCAAACGCCCCAGACCTTCGGTGAGATTACCTATTACCATGCCGAGATCAATCGCCGCTACATGACCGGCGCAACGATCCAGTACTGGGACGACAATACGAATTCCTGGGTCAATCACTATAGCTACGTAAACCCAGGACCATATTCGAACTGGATTCAGATCGCGCAGTTCCCGCCTGCGACATCGACCCGTCTCAGAATTGCTGATTTCATCATGGCGAATGTGAGTACATGGGACAGGAACCCGAACTTCCGCGAAATTGAAGTTCGCAACATCTGTACCGACCCACCGACCGACATCACGATGAATGTCCCCGCGATCGTAAACCAGCCTGGCGACTTCGACATCACATACATGTTGGAGCGCCCGTTCGGCGATACGACCGTCAGCCTGACACTGAACTGGACAACTCCGCAGGGTCAGCTTGTACTGTCCGAATCGCAGAGTTTCAAGTTCATCGCGCCAGTGACCAATGGTTCATTCACTATGTCCTCAACAAGCTTACCCCCAGGATTCTACAATCTTGAAGCCGTGTGGATGGTACGTGATGAGTGCGATGCGCTCGGTGAGGTCCTTCAGAACTACGTGGTTATGGTACTCGCACCCGGACAGGTTGCATGCGAAGTATGGCCGGGCGATGTCACTCAGGATCTCATCGTCAACTACGGCGATAAGAAAGGTCTGAACAACTACATCCACGAAGCAAATCTCCGCGCATCTTGGTTGCAGGGTCCTGCCCGCTACCGTGTGGATGCTGCTGATGATCCTCTGACCTTCATCCGCTGGGAAGCCCAGCCGGCAGTGCCATGGCAAACGCCCGAAGGCTGCCACATGGATACCGATGGTAACGGCGTCGTCAACAACTTCGATAACATCGCGATCCGCGTGAACTGGATGCGAACACACGGTATCGCAAAAGGGAAGAATGAGTTCCAGCCCATGGAATTCGATATGAGTCAAAACTTCCCAAATCCATTCAACCCGGCAACGAGTATCAACTTCAGCGTCCCCGAGCCAGCACATGTCACAATTACCGTGCTCGATGTCCTGGGCCGCGAGGTGACCACCCTGAAGAACGCAACAGTTGAAGCCGGCACCCACTCAATCCAGTTCGATGCCGAGAATCTTGAAAGCGGCATGTACTTTGCCGTTGCCAACATGCAAGGCATTGAAAGCGGACTCTCCTACACCGAAACGATCCGAATGACACTCTCGAAATAGCAAACACCGTCATTTTCCCGACAATACGGGCCTGCAAAAACGCAGGTCCGTACTTTTTTTTGGTGTGAATTGGAATCACACTGGTTGCTTTTTTTATTACAGTGTTATAGATTATGTGAAAGAAGAAATGCGATGTACGCTTCGGATGGCACCACCACAATTGCCACCGAACCCACGTATATAACTGAAATAGAAGACGTTACGGCTCAATATACCGTCATGTACTTGTGCATTGGTACATGACATAAGCTGTTGGGGCTGTGCTAATATGTCACATTTACGGTGAAGGTGCTCGGATGAGCATCTCGCGATGATATAGATTTTGTTTCCAATAGAACTTTACTGACCCCACATTCACCTATACGAGAGGTACACTATGACACGTTTTTCCCGGCTATTTGCTGTTGCAGCAATGCTGGCGATGATAGGCAGCGTTGCGTACGCGCAATCGCCCACTCCTAACATCGCACTATCTGCTGTAGCATCCCACTCTGGCGGTGGTTCGCCAGTGTACAACTACGGCCCCGATGAGTACAATGATGGCGTTATCGCCAACCAAAATAGCCTCCCATGGGGCTGGACCTCCGGCGGTTCTACCACAGGTACGAACAACTGGATCATGTACGAATGGCCCACGCCGCAGACCTTTGGCGAAGTAGCGCTCTACCATGCAGAAATTAACCGCCGCTATCTCACTGGCGGTACAATCCAGTACTGGAACGCAGCCACCAACGCCTGGGTCGATCATTACACGTGGTTGAACCCCGGCCCGTACACCAACTGGCTTACGATCCTGCAGTTCCCGCCGGCAACCTCGACCCGCATGCGTATCACGCGCTGGGTCATGGCCCCTGTCGGTCAGACAACAAACCCGAACTTCCGCGAAATCGAAGTTCGCAACATCTGTAACGATCCACCAACAGACATCACGATGAACGTTCCTGCGATCGTGAATCAGCCTGGCGATATCAACATCACTTACCAGCTCGACCGCCCGTTCGGCGACACGACCGTAAGTGTGACCTTCAACTGGCTCACCCCACAGGGTCAGCTCGTTCTTTCGCAGTCACAGACCTTTGCCTTTGTTGCACCGACAACCAACGGCTCGATTACTGTTCCATCGACAAGCTTACCCCCTGGCTTCTATAACCTCCAGGCTCTCTGGATGGTACGTGACGAGTGCGATGCTCTTGGTGAGGTCGAGAAAAACATCGTCGTTATGGTCCTCGCACCCGGACAGGTTGCATGCGAAGTCTGGCCTGGCGACGTGAACGAAGATCTGATCGTCAACTACGGCGATAAGAAGGGTCTGAATAACTACATTCACGATGCCAATCTCCGCGCTTCGTGGCTGCAGGGTCCTGCACGCTACCGTGTAGATGCTGGCGACGATCCGTTGACCTTCATCCGCTGGGAAGCCCAGCCTGCAGTACCATGGCAAACGCCGGAAGGCTGCCATATGGATACCGACGGTAACGGCATGGTGAACAACTTCGATAACATCGCCATTCGTGTCAACTGGATGCGTACCCATGGCGTGACGAAGCAGATCAATGAGCTTCAGGTTTCAGAGTTCGACATCAGTCAGAACTTCCCGAATCCATTCAACCCGAGCACCAGTATCAAGTTCAGCGTCCCTGAGGTTTCCCATGTGACGATCACCGTACTTGATGTCCTCGGTCGCGAGGTTACGACTCTGAAAGACGGCACCATTGAAGCCGGCGTTCATACGGTCCAGTTCAACGCAGAGAATCTTGAGAGCGGCATGTACTTCGCAGTTGCGAACATGCAGGGCGTCAAGAGCGGACTTTCCTACACCGAAACGATCCGCATGACTCTCTCGAAGTAAAACAAAACCGCAGTCCTATTCAACGAACCCGCCATTGGCGGGTTCGTTTTTTTTAGGGTCTACCTTCGGAGTGCTGGTTTTTCACATAAATATATAGTACATTCGTTACCAAGAAAGGAAGGTCTTTTCCTTTCATGCGTGTCCACACGTATACAATCGCGAACCATGCCGGCAGTCCGTGCCGTACGCAGTGCGAGTATGCGCGATGCCAGCCAATGATAGC
Organism: Ectothiorhodospiraceae bacterium; assembly: GCA_002699105.1. Lineage (GTDB taxonomy): Bacteria > Bacteroidota > Ignavibacteria > SZUA-365. Next base: position 4,120 of record PABJ01000195.1, read on the forward strand.
GGTGTAAAACGATTCTCACTGCAGGCAAACCCAGCCTCCTGCGTCGTTATACGAGACGCAATTATACATAACAATTAGCAATCGCCAGAGCTGACTCTGTTGCGGATTGTTGTATTTGTGCACGTACTCCCACGCAGCGATCTAAGAATATGTTTACATAACTAAAAGATAAAACGATTACAACACCCCACATTCACCTAACGAGAGGTTTAACATGAAACGTTTTTCCCAGCTCCTTGCTGTTGCGGCAATACTGGCGATCGTAGGAAACCTGGCCTTTGCACAATCGCCTACGCCGAACATCGCTACGAGCGCTGTTTGCACACACTCTGGCGGCGGTTCCGGCACCTATGGTCCGCAGAATTACAACGATGGTATCATCCCTACTCAGGGAAGTCTTCCCTGGGGGTGGACCTCCGGAAGTTCCACGACAGGTACGAACAACTGGATCATGTTCGAATGGCCCACACCGCAGACCTTCGGCGAAGTAGCGCTCTACCATGCAGAAATCAACCGCCGCTATCTCACTGGCGGTACAATTCAGTACTGGAACGCAGGTACCAACGCCTGGGTTGACCACTATACGTGGTTGAACCCCGGCCCGTACACAAACTGGCTTACAATCCTGCAGTTCCCGCCGGCAACCTCGACCCGCATGCGCATCACGCGTTGGGTCATGGCACCTGTCGGTCAGACATCAAACCCGAACTTCCGTGAGATCGAGATCCGCAACATCTGTAACGATCCACCGACTGACATTACGATGAACGTTCCGTCGATCGTCTACCAGCCGGCAGATATCCAGGTGCAGTACACGCTCGAACGTCCGTTCGGCGATACGACCGTAAGCGTGACATTCAACTGGTTGACCCCGGGCGGTCAGCTCGCGCTTTCCCAATCGCAGAGCTTCAACTTTGTTGCCCCTGTCACCATGGGTACGATTACTGTTCCGTCCACCAGCCTCCAGCCGGGTTTCTACAATCTCGAAGTTGTCTGGCTCGTGCGCGACGAGTGTGACGCCCTTGGCGAGGTCGTGACAAACAACGTTGTCATGGTACTCCTGCCAGGCCAGGTTGCATGCGAAGTATGGCCGGGCGATGTAAACCAGGATCTCATCGTGAACTATGGCGATAAGCGCGGACTGAACACTTACATCCATGAAGCCAATCTACGCGCATCGTGGCTGCAGGGTCCCGCACGCTATCGCGTCGACTCTGAGCAGGATCCTCTGACCTACATTCGCTGGGAAGCACAGCCGGCAGTGCCTTGGCAGACACCGGAAGGTTGCCATATGGATACAGACGGAAACGGTGTGGTCAACAACTTTGATAACATCGCGGTCCGCACTAACTGGATGAAGACGCATGGCGTTTCGAAGCAAATCAACGAGCTTCAGGTTGCAGAGTTCGACATCAGTCAGAACTTCCCGAACCCGTTCAACCCGAGCACCAGCATCAGGTTCAGTGTCCCTGAGGTCGCACACGTGTCGATCACGATCCTCGATGTCCTCGGTCGCGAAGTCACGACCCTGAAAGACGGCACGGTGGAAGCCGGCGTTCATACCGTCCAGTTCGACGCAAAGAATCTTGAGAGTGGCATGTACTTCGCAGTTGCGAACATGCAAGGCGTCAAGAGCGGACTCTCCTACACCGAAACAATCCGCATGACCCTCTCCAAGTAAATACTGTCGTTTTTCTGACAAAAAAGCCCGGGTTTCCCGGGCTTTTCTTATTCCCACCTACAAGAAACGGCGTTATGTAAGTCAACACCGCCGTTATCGCCTCTCCTGACATGATATACCATGCCTCGTATAAAAATTTCATTTTGTGTGAAAAGAAGTAACATCTTTGGAATTATTTCCGTATACTGACCGTTGGAAACAATGGAAACGCTGCTGTGGAAAATGCGATGTATCATGACGGATAGTATCCACATGACGTTCTCCCGTGTACCTCGAGCTCCACACGGAAATTTCGACTCCAGCGATGTAAGAATCTGAAAACATAATCCCTGCTTTGAATCAGGACTTCTGCCCTGTTTTGGTATGCCCACCATGACAAAACAGTCGTGCTTCATACGGTTGACTATGCGCTGACGTGAGCGGAATAAACATGCGAGAAAAAATTCCCACAATTCACTAAACGAGAGGTACTATCATGCGAAAACATTTCGGTTTTTTGGCCGCCATTGTTGCGCTTACGGCATTCTTTACAACCGCCGCGCAAGCGCAAGACCCCCGGCCTGAACTCATGTATTTCCGGTTCGATGAACCGGGACAATCGTCAACCCCGAACAAGGCTGCTCCAGGCACAGCAGTTACTCCCCAAGCCACTATCCAGGGCAATATCTTCATGGGCGGAACCGGTCAATTTGGTTCAGCGCTCGTGGGTGTTGGAGGAACAACTGCAGATGTCGCAAATACAGGCTGGGGTACCAGCTTAAGCGGCTCCTGGACAATGTCATTCTATCTGAACAACATTTCCGGATCGGCATTCGGCTACTATTGGGGCGACCCGACAGCAAGCGGCTTTCGCTGCTTCAATGCCGGCGCAGCAGGAACAAATAACCTGCTCATGCGCGGTCCATTGAACCAGGTCGTTGTGACGGGTATCACACCCGGCCCTACAGTCGTGCATTTCGTCTATGATCAGTCGGCAGGCGAGATCCGTGCATATAAAAACGGCATTCTGAACAATACCGTTAGCCAAGGTTCGGTAAGTATCAGCGGATCCGGCCCGTTCGGAATCGGTGCGTACGGCGGGACAGGCGGCTCCGGCGGTATGCCTAACGGCACCCTTCTGGATGAATTCCGTCTGTACAACCGCGCACTGACCCAGCAAGAGATTTCCGATACCTGGGATGAGGATGTCGACTGCTTCTTCGATCCAGGCCTGATTTCTGCTGAGCTGACAGACGCAGGCGGAGTCCCGACTCCATTTGCGAACGCTCCTGGCTCAGTGTACATCAAGTACTCGGTTGCATTCCCGGATACATCCAGCCCTGTAACATTGACCCTAAATCTCCGTGACATCCAAACGGATGCCATAGTGTACTCTGCGATGATCAACGATGTGAAGCCCGATGGAGCACCGTTAAACGGCATCCAGCAGGTGAACATTCCTTCGACTGTCCCACCAGGCGTGTACTCGGCTGAGATCATCGTCAACTCACGGAACAGCTGCAAGATCATCACCGATCTTCCGCTGCCACCATCTGCATTCTTCGTACTCGCACCGGGTTCGAACCTTTGCATCGTCTGGCCTGGCGATACGAACGACGATATGCTCGTGAACTACGGCGATAAGAAAGCTCTCGCGAGCTATATCCACGAAGCAAATCTTCGCAGCAGCTGGCTCACAGGTCCTGCGCGCTTCCGCCCGGATGCAGGGACCGATCCGCTGACTTACATCCGCTGGGAAGCACAGCCTGCCGTCCCTTGGCAGACACCTGAAGGCTGCTACATGGATACCGACGGTAACGGCGTTATCAACAACTTCGATAACATCGCAATCCGGATGAACTGGATGCGCTCCTCCGATGGAGCAACGAAGAGTAAGACGGAGTTCGCGGCTGGCGAATTCGATATGAGCCAGAACTTCCCAAATCCGTTCAATCCGAGCACAAAGATCAATGTGAGCGTCCCTGAGCGCAGCGCGGTTCGCGTCGTCGTCATGGATGTTCTCGGACGTGAAGTTGCCACACTCGCCGAAGGCGAGATGGAAGCAGGCGTTCAGACTCTGAGCTTTGATGCCAGCGGCTTCGAAAGCGGTGTGTACTTCGCCGTTGCTACAATGCAAGGCACGGAGAGCGGACTCAGCTTCAACAAGACAATCCGCATGACATTGAATAAGTGATCATGCGAACTCCCCTGTAGCTCTATGGCTGCATGTGTGCAAGGGCCAGGTCCTCAACAGGATCTGGCCTTTTTTATGTGTGAGAAGAGGAAACCATGCAGCGCAACTATTCTTCGTCAAATTGCATAGTCGAAGACGTACAAAAAACGCCCGGCAGTGCCGGGCGCTCGTATATTCACTGCTTGGTAAAAAAGGTTACGAGTGCTGGGTGGCTTCGGCAAGGAACGGATCGCGAACTGGGATGGCAGCGCGCTTCTTGAACTGCCACGCGATGACTGCAATCATCAATCCGAAGAGTGCAAGCACAGGGGCAATCTCGATCCATCCGAATGGGACAATGTCATGATTATAATACGGCATCACGAGCCAGTACATATCGATGTAGTGTGCAATGAGCAAAACGATCGCTCCCGAGAGGAGCACATTGAGATTGCGCTTTGCCGACTCAGACAACAGGATGAAGAACGGGACAAGGAAGTGAACACCCACCAGCGCCAGCGAAACGTATTGCCAGCCGTGCTCTACTCTGTACTTGAAGAAAATGATTTCTTCGGGAAGATTCGCATACCAGATGAGCAGGTACTGCGAGAACGCAATGTAGGCCCAGAAGATATTAAAGGCGAACAGTAGTTTGCCGAGATCATGGAACCTGTCCGGGGTGAGCCATTCGTGCATTAAGCCGGATTTCTTCATCCCCACTGCGATGATGGTGACCAAAGCAAGCGTCCCGACGAAGGACCCCGAGAAATAGTACACTCCGTAAATCGTGCTGTACCAATGCGGGTACAGCGACATCAGGAGATCGAATGCGGCGAAGGTGACTGTGATCGCATACAGGATCATACCTGGCGCGCTGAAGATCCAGTTACGCTTGGTCGGGGTTGCGTCGTCGCTCGTATCCTGCCGGAACGAATTGCCGACAATAAAGTAGTACAATCCAACCCACACGAGATAGTACACCGCGATGCGAATAATGAAGAACGGCGCGTTCAGCCAGCCGGACTTCCCTTGCAGTACAACATCGTCCGGATCGGGGTGCATCCAATGATGGTACAGGTTATCCAGCCCGAAGATTATCGGGACGAGCATGATAATGAGGAACGGTACAAACGCTGCAACGAATTCAGGAATACGCCTGACTGCGGCACTCCATCCGGAGCGCGTGAGGAACTGCAGCATACTGAAGAACACACCTGTCACCGCAATACCGCCCACCATGGCGAACGCGACGAGGTAGTTAAAAATGAAACGCTCCCAGTCGACCATCGCCGCAACAACGGAAAGGATGATACCGATACCTGCGGCTGCCAAACCTACGAGGTTCAGCTTCTTCACAAATGGAGAATCGCCAAGGATGTAGTTTGATTCGGTCATTCTTCCTTCCTCTAGTTTCCAGGATTCGCCGCTGTCGCGGTCGTATCGGTTGCGGTTGACGTAGTATCTGTCGCAGCGACTTCATAGAGCAGCGGCTGCTTCTGCAATTCGCGCACATAGTTGACGATTGCCCACCGGTCTTCGGGCGGGAGCTTATCGGCATAACCGGGCATCACATTCTGACCCTTGCTGATGACATGGTAAAGGCGTGCATCGCTATAGCTCTTCGCGTTGGGTGCGGCAAGATTTTTCGGCATCTGCATGCCCTTGCGCACGACCTCGCTTGTATCCTGCCCGTTTTCGGAGTGACAGGGTGCGCAAAATGTATTGAACCGGTTCTTGCCGCGCGACAACACGGACATATCGCCGGCGAAGGGGTTCGTGAGTTCGGCCTCGGCCTGCTCAAACGTTTCGTATGGATATATGTATCCATCGCGGGGGAGAGTCCCAGGCACGTGATCGCGCATGGCCTTCCGGTCGGCGAAGAAATAGTTTGATTCCTGCGCCATGTACTTTTTCTGGTACATCATATCGTACCGCAATTGGAATGGCGGCTCCTTCGAACGCAGCGCTTGAAAATCGTTGCCCGCCCAAAGAATGAAAAAGATGATAACCAGGACTCCGATGGTGGAGCCAAGAAATATGAGTGGTCGCTTATTCTTCATAATACTCTACGGTTCGGACTTGCTCGGCGCCGAGCGATTCAAGAAACTTCTTGGTCTCATCGTTTTTGAATAACGGGTCTTTCGCTTCAATGGCCACCACGAACTTGTCGTCCATCGTGCGAATGAAGTGAGGATCCTTTTGCCATTTCGAAAACCACTGCGGGAGCCCATTCAAAGCGAACATCCCCACAGCCGTCCCAATGGCGCAGAGCAGGACAGTGAGTTCGAAGATGATGGGTACCGATGGCTCGAGTGCAAAGAAGGGCTTACCGCCGATCGTTAGTGGGTAGTCCACGGCTCCCGTCCACCACTGGAGGTGGGTCGCAACGGCCGTTCCGGTGACACCGGCTGCCAAAGAAATCCACGGCAAAATGGTCTTCTTCACACCCATCGCTTGATCGAGACCGTGAATCGGGTACGGCGTGTGAAAATCAAACTTCTTATATCCGGCGTTTCGTATCTGGGATGCTGCATCGATGACCTTATTCGGGTCCTCGAACACGCCCATTACGCCAACTGTTTCTTTCATTAGTCAGTCCTCATCAATGTCCATTGTGAGACGGCTGCGAGCCGGGCAGGATGCCTTTCACTTCGGAAATAGCGAGCACCGGCAGGAATTTTGCGAATATCAGGAACAGCGTCAGGAAAATCCCGATCGTTCCGACGAAGATGGAAACGTCTACCCAGCTTGGATAGAACATACCCCAGCTCGACGGGAGGAAGTCCCGATGAAGCGATGTGGCGATAATGACAAAGCGTTCGAACCACATCCCGATATTCACGAAGATTGATATGATCCAGGTGACGAGCAGATTCCGGCGGAGCTTCTTGAACCAGAAGAGCTGCGGGATAAACACATTACAGGTAACCATCGTCCAGTAGGCCCATGAGTACGGCCCTAATGCGCGGTTCAGGAAGATGAACTGCTCGAACGGGTTTCCGCTGTACCAGGCTATGAAGAACTCTATCCCGTAGGCGTACCCGACCATCATGCCGGTTGCCATAAGGACTTTGTTCATATTTTCGATGTGCTTGATCGTGATGAACTGCTCAAGTCCCAGCAACGTCCTCGCTATAACCATGAGCGTGAGCACCATCGCGAAACCGGAGAAGATTGCACCCGCAACGAAGTACGGCGGGAAGATCGTCGTGTGCCACCCCGGTATAATCGAGACCGCAAAATCGAAGCTAACGATGGTATGCACCGAGAGAACAAGCGGAGTCGAAAGTCCTGCGAGGATCAGGTATGCCTTTTCGTAGCGGTGCCAGTGACGATTTGCGCCTGTCCAGCCGAGGCTGAAGAACGTGAATGCCGTTTTGCTCAGGAAGTTCTTCGCCCGGTTACGCAGCGTTGCGAGATCGGGTACGAGACCGATATACCAGAATATCAGGGAGACGGTGAAGTAGGTTCCTACCGCGAACACGTCCCAGAGCAGCGGAGAACGGAAGTTCACCCACATTTCCATCTGGTTCGGGTACGGGAGGAGCCAGTACACAGCAACCCACGGACGACCGGTATGAATGACGGGGAATATCAACGCACAGATTACGGCGAAGATCGTCATTGCTTCCGCTGCACGGTTAATTGCAGTACGCCATTTCTGGCGGAACAGGAATAGGATCGCGGAGATCAGCGTTCCTGCGTGACCGATACCGATCCAGAACACGAAGTTCGTGATACCCCAGGCCCAGCCAATCGGCTGATTGTTGCCCCAGACTCCGATGCCTTCTACCGCGGTATAGATCAAGGCAAACGTGCCCCAAGCTGCCATTCCGCTTGTAACGAACAGCGCCAGGAACCAGCCGAGAGAAGGCTTCCGTTCTACGACGCGGGCAACGGTTTCCGTTACATCGCGCAAGCGCGGCTTTCCTTCTACGAGGGGTTCGCGGAAATTCTTCGGATCTGCTATCGCCACTCCTGCGGCAGCGTGTTGTTGTTCTGTAGTTGCGCTCAAGCGGCACCTCCTGCAGTATTGCGGATCTTCGCCAGGTAGGTGACCATTGGGCGGGTGTTCAAATCGCGTAACACCAGATATCCTCGTTCAGATGATCGTGATTTGGAGACATTGCTTTCGGGATCGTTCACGTTCCCGAACGTAATTGCTTCGGCCGGGCAAGACTGCTGGCAGGCTGTCTGGACTTCGCCGTCCTTCAGCGTCTCCCTGCCTTCGTTCTTGGCGTGGTACTTTGCTTCGTTTATCCGCTGGACGCAGAAGGTGCATTTTTCCATGACACCCCGCATACGTACCGTGACGTCCGGATTGAAGAGCATGCTCAACGGATCGCGGTCTTCGTCATGGTAATCCAGATAGTTAAAGCGGCGCACTTTGTACGGACAGTTATTCGAGCAGTAACGCGTACCGACGCAGCGGTTGTAGGTCATTTCGTTCAGGCCTTCCGGACTGTGCGTTGTCGCTGCAACCGGGCAAACGACCTCGCATGGCGCGGTCTCGCAATGCTGGCATAGCATTGTTTGGCGGGCAACCTCCGGATTCTCTTCGTCGCCGACATAGTAGCGGTCCATTCGAATCCAGTGCATTTCGCGGCCCTTGATGACCTGCTCCTTGCCAACCGTCGGGATGTTGTTCTCGGACTGGCATGCGATCGTACAAGCGTTGCAGCCAACGCACGCGCTTTCGTCGATCGTCATTGCCCAGCGGTGGCCTGTGCTGTAGTCGTGCTCAGGCACGAGACTGATCGGCTCATCAAGCGGTTCTTCGACGCCGTAGACCGGCAAATCGCCTTCATGGATGACACCCGGATCGTTAAGAAACTCTTCCAGCGTCGCATCCTTCACGATGTTCTCGCGGTCGATACCGAAGAACTCCTCGCCGCCGAGCGAATGATTGTTCTGCGTCGTAGCGATCTCGTACGTTTCGCCGGTAGGCTCAATCGTGACGGGGAAGTAACCAAGGTTGTGTTTGCCTTCGGGCGTCAGAAGTGCAGTATTGGCACCGACCCCATCGAGCACCCTGCCCCCTTCGGTCCGTCCGTACCCTGATGTTGTAATGACGACATCATCAGCCATGCCCGGCTGGTAAAATACCGGCAGTTCGATTGTACCGCGCTTTGATTTGACGCGGATCAGATCGCCCTGGCGCAGGCTGTTCTTCTCTGCGGTCTTCTTGCTCATCATTGCCACGTTATCCCAAACGACCGTCGTTACGGGGTCGGGCAATTCCTGCAGCCAGCCGAGATTCGCGAACTTGCCGTCCTTGAGGTAGGCATGCGGAAGAACCCCGCACATCATAGCGCCGGATTCGGTTTTCGATGCCCTGTCAATCATGCTGCCGGCTGCCTGGCTGTTCCAGGCAATCGTGCGGCTTGTGATGCTTCGTTCAACGCGGCCGCTTTGCAGCGCTTCGTTCCAAAACGTCCCGAACGTTTTGCCGCTCAACGGCTCGTAGACGTTCTGACGCCAGTAGTTGCGAACGTAATCGTAGTACTTTGCGGTGTCCTTCTCGAACTCGGGATTATACGCTTTCGCGAGCAAGAGCAGCGCATCCGGCAGTGAAAGCTGGCCGTCGTTCAGCGGTGCAATCAGCGGCTGCTGAATGGCCATGCTGCCGTCGAGCATCTGCATATCGCCCCAGTGTTCGAGGGGGTGGTTGATTGGGACAAAGATCGGACAAGACTTCGACGTCTCGTCTGCATATAGTCCAAACTCGAACTTGTAGAGCACTTTTGAAGTGAGTTTCTTGAAGACGTCGGGGCCGAGGGAGTAAGCCGGGTTCACATCGGCGAAGATCACTACACCGACATCGCCAGCTGTCAGTTCTTGTTTGACTGCCTCGGCTGCATTGGACTTCGCCTCGCTGTACGGGAGCACATGCGAGGGATTGATTGGCTTTTGCTCACCGTACGCACCGACTGCGTAGTTCAGCAGAATGCCGAGGGCATGCGTTTCTGCAGGCAGATGCTTCCCAATCATCACAACGCCCTGCTGTGAGAGCAAGTCGTCTGCGATGCGGGTAAGAAACGCGAAGTTTGTATTACCGTGGTTGCGAAGCTTCGAAGCGATACCGCTGTCTGCCAGCGACGATACCCCGCGCTTGACGACAATTTCGTGCAAGAGCGCGAGGAGGAATTCGTTCATCTCCTGCGGCTTTATCCTGACGCGGTAATCGGCGTTCGTACCGCTCAAGGTCATCCCGGATTCAACCGCGTAATAGCGGCTCATCTCAGGGTTCTTTGTCGAAGGCTTTCTGTTCTGAGCGAAATTCCGGATGTGGTAGACGGCCTCGCTATCCGACCCAAGGAAGTCCGCATCTATGCCGAGAATGGTCTTCGCTTTGCTCAGATCAGGGACGAATACGCCATCGATTCCGAGCAAGGCGGCATTTGCTTCCGCAGCGCCCGCCATCGGCAGAGCCGGCATCGTGACGACCTTCGTATCGGGAAGGACGGTCTCGATGTCGGAATAGAGCTTGGCAAGCGAAGGCGATGCATGCTCATCGACGAGGATCCTGACGCTCTTTCCTTTCTCCGTCACCTCCTTGATCGCGTCTACCATGCGGTTGATCGCGTTCTGAGGCGTCGAGTCGCTGTTGTTCACCGTCGGGCGAATGATCCTGTCGGGATCGTACAGCGAAAGCAGCAGGGATTGCGCCTGCACCGAACTCGCACCGTTGCTGATCGGATCGAGGTTGTTTCCCTCCACCTTAATCGGCCGTCCTTCGCGGGTCTTCACAAGCAGACCCGTGGCAAAGTTCCCCTGGGACGTTGCAGTCGCGAAGTGATTGGCAAGTCCGGGCGTCATGTATTCCGGCTTATTGACATACGCCATGATCTTTTCTTCGGGGCGTCGGCAGGCAGCCGAGGCCAGGGCGATCGATGCGCCCATGATCCCGAGGAAGGTGCGCCGCTTCATGGTCGTTCCGGAGCCAAGTGGCTTATCGTAATCGTCGGGGAATTCCTTCTCCAGCGATTGCATGACTTCCGGCTCCCGGGAAAGCTCTTCAAAGCTTTTCCAGTATGTTTTCTTCGGTCTTGTTTCGCTCATATTAGATAGACTGTAGGGTCAAATAACTCGATAAACTCATATTCACGCTTAGTGGTGACAGGCCGAACAGTGCGTCGGGCCCTTCGGGATCTCGGATTTCAGCAGCTGAGGATCGATATCCACTCCGCTGATCTCGCGAGTCGGGATGACCATCTCCTCAGGATTCCGGTGGCAATCAAGACACCAGCCCATTGTCAGGGATTTCTTCTGACTAATCACTGCCTGATTCTCAACCTCGCCGTGACAGCTCGCACAATCGATACCCGACTGGATATGCCGGCTGTGATTGAAGAACGCGTATTCCGGAAGGCGGTGTATCCGTACCCACGGAATTGCGACGCCCTTCTCATGGCTCTCGCGGACAAGCTTCAGCTTTTCGCTGTCCCGCTTCACGACGAGGTGGCAATTCATGCACGTGCTCGTCGGTGGAACGGTGGAATGTGCGGAATTCTCAACGCTCGTGTGACAGTAGACGCACTTGATGTTGAGCTGCTGCACATGGACCAGGTGATCGAACGGCACCGGCTGTTGAGGGCGGTAGCCGACGTCCATCACTGCAGGATGGCGGAGGAAATAGAACGCCAATACGCCTACGACGAGAAGCGTTCCACCGCCGACGATACTGCGCTTTAGATTTTGATCAATTTTAGAATCGAACATATTCTTCTACGAATGTTACTCTGCGGTGCCGTCGGTACCGGCATCCTGCTGGTTCTTTGAATTCTTCTTTATCGCAATGGCGATCCTGACGGCGACAACGCCGCCGATGACAAACGGTGCAATCATCATGAAAAGGATACTGACGTTGTATCCGGAAGAAACCGGGCTGTCTGCACCTTCGATATAGGCTTCCTTGCAGTTCGGACATGCATCCGCGATCTCCGGCACCGCCAGAAATGCGAGCAGTGCCAAGGCCGCGGGAATGATGTATTTCAAACTTCGTTTCATCTCAATAGCCTGCCTTTACATTTGGTACAGCATCAGGTATACAACGACGCCTGTCACCGAGACGTACAGCCACATCGGGAATGTCCATCGCGCGATCTTCCGGTGCTTTTCCACGTCCATCTTCAGTCCGCGAAACAGCGTAATGATCGCCAGGAAAGGGACGAAGGCTGCCAGGATCGAATGCGAGATAAGTATCGTGAAATACACGATCCTGATAAAACCTTCTCCCTGAAACTTCGTTACCAGCTCTGTGTTGAAGTGGTACGTCAGATACGATACCAGGAACAGCACCGAGATGGAGAATGCGGTAATCATCATTACGCGGTGCTTCTGGATTTCTTTCTTCCGAATGAAGTAAAACCCGAGCAGCAGGAACACGCCCGCGATACCGTTGAGCGTCGCGTTGACGGAGGGCAATATGCTGACATCCATTATGCATTTGCCCCCAGCAAAAAGTCGATTGCTGCGCGAAGTTCGTCCATCTTCTCTTTGTCGGTTCCATCGTAATACCCTCTGATCACCCCTTTGCTATCGACGAGTGCGAATCTTGTGCTGTGGAGTGCGGGTGTCGTTCCGTCGCCCATCATAAAGCCTTTCTCTGCGAGCTGGCCCACGACTTCCTTTTCGTTGCGGAGGAAGAACCACTTGCCGGGCTTTGCGTTATAGCGTTCGGCGTAACGAGAAAGGCGTTCGATGGAATCGGTATCTGGATCGACGGTGAACGATACAATCTTGAAATTCTCAGCGCCTTCGTATTCTGCTTGCAGTACGTTGGCGTTTGAGTTCATCACCGGGCACGGCCCGCCGCAGGATGTGAAGAAGAACGATGCGATATAGATATTACCGCGAAGTTCCTCCTCGTTAAGCGTCGAACCGTCATAGTTGGTAAAAGTAAAATCGGGCGCTTCCTTGATTTCAGGAAGACTTGATACAGTCGGTTTGTCTGAGGTCTGGCATCCTGCGAAGAGAACACCAAGTGCGAGTGCGAAAATAGGTACGTAGTGTTTCATGTTCGTGCTACCCGTATAGAATTGGTTGTCAGTAAGACAAACGCCGCAAGCGTAACACCAAGCGAAAGTGCAATTCCGGGTCCGGCGTGTGCTGCCGAGCTGCCCGCGTAGAGCGTATCGGCAAACAATGAGTTCATATAGTAAAGCGGATTGAGTTTCACGATCCACTGCATCCACCCTGCTGCCTTATCCGGTGGGAAAAAAGCCCCGGAGAGCAGCCACAGAGGCATAAGCAGCATGTTCATCACAGCGTGAAACCCCTGCGTGGAATTCAGCTTCCACGATACGGCGAATCCGATGTTGGTAAATGTCATTCCAATAATAAACAGAACAGCAAGAGCTAACAACGCGGATGCGAACGTCGCCTGCAGCCCTGCAACCGGAATCAGCAAAAGAAAGATAACCGCCTGTCCCAAACCGAGCGTTGTTCCCGAGAGTACTTTACTCAGTGCGACAACGCTGCGAGGTACCGGTGCGGCAAGCACACCTTGTAAAAATCCGGACTTCCTGTCTTCGATAATGGAAATCGTCGAGAAGATCGCTGAGAACAGCGAGACCAGAATCAGTATCCCGGGGTAGAGGTACTCACTGTAGGTCATATCGGCGCCGGATTCGAAGCTGTTTCGGAACCCCGCACCGAGGAAGAGCCATACGAGCAGCGGCTGGCCGATGTAGCTCAGCATCCTGCCAGGTTGCCGGACGATGTGCTTCATATCGCGAAGCCATAGGCTGTATGTCTGGGTCAGCGCACGCTTCATGCCGCCACCCGGGTTTTATACATCTTACCCGTTGCCGTGAGGAAGTAATCCTCTAAATTCGGTTTGCGCGCTTCGATAAGGTCGACCTCTGCAGCCTCGCCGTTCAGCTTTTGGAACACATCCCTCGCATCCACATGCGTGAGGATGGCGAACGAATCCGAGTATTTCTTTGCACCCTCGGTCAGAACACCGCCCAGCGCGGAAAGAATCGAATCGACCACGGGAGCGTGTACCTCTATCACAGTGTCGCCGAATGTCTCGATCAGGCGCTTGGGATCGTCCTGCACGACCACAGTGCCGCTTTCAAGTATGACAACGCGGTCGCACCTGGCGGCAATGGACATCAGATGGGTGACCAGTATCACCGTGATGCCGTTGTTGCGCTGCAGTTCCTTAAGCAAACTGAAAAACGTCTCGCGTGACTCGATATCAAGTCCGGAGAACGGCTCGTCGAGAATAAGCGTCTTGGGCTCCGGGATGAGTGTTTTCGCGAGCTCAACGCGTCGGCGGTAACCGCCTGATAGCGTTTTCACCTTTTTGCCTAACACGTCGCGTAAACCAAGGGCATCAATAACGCGATGAGTCGCAACGGCCTCCTTACTGGTGATCCCGAAGAGCATTGCATAATGCTGCATATTTTCGAGCGCAGTGAGCTCTTCATCCAGACTGGGCTGCTGAAATACAACGCCAAGCTCTTTCCTGTACTCCGTTTGAAGTCCGACTGCTTCCCCATTCACGCTCACCGCCCCCTGCTGCACTGCGAGTTGGCCGGTAAGAAGCTGGAAGGATGTACTCTTCCCACTGCCGTTTGGGCCGACGAGGGCCGTCAATTTGCCAGGTTCGGCATGGAAGCTCACGCTATTCAATGCGGTAACGCGTTCCCGTTTCTTTGCGGAATAAACGTGTGTCACCTTCTCGAATGAGACGGCAGTTGCAGAAGCGTGTATGTCAGTGGAAGCGGTCAATAGTGTATTCAGCGGTTAAAACTTTTCCAATACCGTTAAAGCGAATACGATCGCAAGAAAGAAAAACACAGGCACGATAACGAAATACCGTAACCAGGCTTTATCAAACTGCAAGTGCATAAAGATCATGGCTACGAGCGCTGCCTTGGTGACTGCGATCAGAATACCGATGATGATGTTGCCGACATCGCCAAAGTGAAAGAACGAAACCCCGACGGTCAGCGCAGTGAGCACGAGCAGAGCGAGAAATATCCCGAGATATTTTTTCTGCAGTTGTTCGAATGTCAGTCCTGCTGCCATGTATAACTCCGGTTGCGTTCGTTCTTAGAAAATGAGATAGAGTGTCGGGAAGAGGAAAATCCACACCAGATCGACAAAGTGCCAGTACAGTCCGAGGGTCTCAATCTTATGATGCTCGTTCTGCGGGAAGCCTTTACCCATGCTGCGGAAAAGGAACCATGCCATCGGGATCATGCCACCAATAACGTGCGCTGCGTGGAAACCCGTCATGATATAGTAGCTGGCGTAGAAGACGTTCGTCTCAGGGAAAATGCCGTGGCTGAACTTCGCGCTATACTCAATCGTCTTGATGATGAGAAACCCGATACCGCAAAGGAAGGTCAGCGAGAGATAGAGCCGAAACTTCTGCTGATTCCCCTGCTCAATCGCGACATGTGATAGCGCCATTGTCAGCGAGCTCGAAATGAGAACGGCCGTATTGATGGTGCCGAGGACCTTGTTGAGCTCGTGGGCGCTTTCGGCAAACATCTCCAGATGGAGATTTCGGAGCACGATAAACGCGCCGATAAAACCCGAGAAGAACATGATCTCGGATGCGATGAAGACCCACATACCGAGTTTCCCGTGGTAAATCCCGGTTGCGAATCGTTCGTGTTGCGGTGCAGCTACAGTGGACATAGTTCTATAGTTTAGACCTTATCGATAAATATGCACGTGATTACAGCCAGCAGATAGAAATACGACGAGAGCAGCACATTGCGCGCGTTCGCATTTGTCCGCTGGAAGAAGAAACGAAGTGCCGTGTAAATGAATCCTGCGCTCAGGACTGCCAACACAGCGAAGTAGATCATACCCGTGACTCCGAGAAACGGGAGCATGAGC
>PABJ01000196.1 GCA_002699105.1 Ectothiorhodospiraceae bacterium
ACGTGTGAACGTTCCTTCACTGATCTCGCCTTTCTCGATCAGAGCAACCTCCTGGCCGAGGAGATTCTGCACTGTCAGCGATACACGGCTGCGCTCGGGAAGCGTGAACCGGAAGTTCGCCTCCAGCCCGGCTGGTACCGGATTCGGATAGGCGGGCTGCAGCTCGAATCCGTTCGCGCCTGCAACGTATTGCACCGAGCGAATCGGACTGTAGTCGAAGGTGCCGTCGAAGTCCTGCTGACGCAGGCGGTATTCATACAAGCCTTCGTGAGGCACGCTCATATCGAGGAAATAATAGCTCTGATCTGCATTCGTGGTTCCGTGCCCTTCGACGAAGTCGAGTTCCTGCCAATCGACCTCATTCGCACTTACCGCCCGGCGCTCGACGAAGAACCCGTAATTATTCGTCTCCGTTGCGGTGACCCACCTGAGTACAATCGTTTTCCCTTGCTGATCGGCATTGAAACTCATGAACTCGACAGGAGTCCAGCAGATAGGACTTAGGCCGGTAGCAGGACTGAACGGGTTGTTATCCGCACCCGACACGGTGTAGTATCCGGTGTAGGCCAGGTTAACCCGGTTGCCGATGATGGTTATCGGTGAGCAGTCGGGATGGGTCTTGGGACGGAATTTGAATGTGCAGAGGTTCAGTGTGACATTCTTTGGTATGGTGATTCCCTGACCGATGGTTTGCGACGACTCGCCGTATTGCGCGGTATCGGCATTCGACGGCTGAAACGCGTTCAGAATCGGGTTGGAATAGGATATCCAGTTCTGACTCCCAAAGCGGTGATTCATGATTGCAGTCGAGGAGTCGATGACTTCCAGCTTTTGCGGATCGTACGAAACCGTTACGAACACGGCCTCAAGTAAAATGCTCGAACCCGAACTTGGGTTGGTCATCTTCGCCTGGAACACAACGCTATCCGCATCGCCATGTAAGGGAACGAGTTCAAGGCTTGCCTGCCCGTAAGACTGGATGGATAGGATTGTTCCAAGAAGAAGGATTGCGAGAATGGAATGCCGCATTGTTTTCATCGTTTCACCGGATTCAATCAATAAATCACACCAAGAAGCAAAATACGTATGCCTTGTTCATTAATTCAAGGAAACGAGGCAGTTATTTCATGGAGATTCCCCCCAGTCCGCACAAGCACCGTTTCCTGTGAGTAGACACAAAAGGAAACCATCGGTTACGGCTAGCCGTTTGAGTCTTCAAAACACCGGATCAGAACAATGTCCTACACCATACACGTATCTTGCAGGTTCCAAGCCCCTCCGGAAGAGGTGTTCCGGTTTCACGACGATCCTGCGAACCTTACCAGGATTACGCCATCGTTTCACTCGGCCCGCATTGCACGGTTCGATCCGCCAGGGAAGGGATCTCGTGTCCGGGTTGCACTGCGGCTATTCCGAATTATCCCTGCAACTCTTGAGATGGAGTTCGTGGTATACGATCCTCCCAAGCGTCTGACGGATGAAATCCGTGAAGGTATGTTCCCGGAATTCCGGCATCAGCGCGATTTCCAGGCGGATGGAGGCGGCACGTTGCTTACGGAAACCGTACAGTACACCCCGCCGTTCGGCACTCTCGGCAGGCTGGTAGATCCAATCGCGATCGCACCTGCGCTGCGTTCCATGTTCGCCTATCGGCACAGGCGGATGAAAGAGCTGCTGGATTCCGTACATTAGTCTAGATTTAGCTGCGATACTGCATTCGATGGAAGTACTCCGAATAAGCGAAATATTCCACAGCATTCAGGGCGAAGGCCGCCGCGCTGGCGAACGGTGTGCATTCGTGCGTTTACATGGGTGCGGCCTGCGCTGCACCTGGTGCGATACGCCGTATGCGCTCGACCATAAAGAAGGCGGCAAGTTTATGGATCCGCAAGAGATCATTGATGAGGTCGAGTCCATGAACTGCCGGTTCGTTGAGTTTACCGGAGGCGAGCCGCTGGAGCAGGAAGCCTGTTTCCCGCTCATGACGCAGTTCTGCGATCTCGGATACATCGTTGCTGTTGAAACCGGCGGCCATGTGGATATCGGGACGGTAGATCCCCGCGTGTCGGTGATCATGGACCTGAAATGCCCTACCTCCGGAATGCAAAAAAAGAACCGCCTAAGCAATATTGGTTTCCTCAAGCCCGGCGACGAGCTGAAGTTTGTGCTCCAGAACCGTGCAGACTACGATTGGGCAAAGGACTTCATCGCCGAACACTCCAACGAACTTAGCGAACAGTTGCTGCTGTTCAGTCCTGTGTACGGTGCGTTGGATAACAAGCAGCTGGCAGAGTGGATTCTACAAGACCGCTTGCCGGTACGGATGCAGTTGCAGCTTCACAAGTACATTTGGCATCCGGAGGCCAGGGGAGTGTAGATACTCGTTCATCGAACGGCTGGAATCCAATGTGCCCGTGAAACACTGTTTCAAATTCTAAGATTGAACATCATGCCAAACATCGAAACATTCAATAATCCATACCCGCAGCGGGACTATGAGATTACCCACGTAAATCCGGAGTTCACCTCGGTTTGCCCGAAAACCGGCTTACCCGACTTCGCGACGATCACGGTCTACTATATCCCGGACAAGACCTGTATCGAGCTGAAGTCGCTGAAGTACTATTACCTGGAATTCCGCAACAAGGGCATATTCTTCGAAAGCTCCATCAACGAAATCCTCGACGACCTTGTGGCTGTTTGCAATCCGCGGTTTATGCGTGTGACAGGGGAATTCAACACGCGCGGAGGCATTCACTCCACCGTCAAGGCTGAATTCAGAAAGGAAGAATCGGCAAGCGGATCATGAGCGCCAAACCTCTCGCCATCGTATTGGCTTCCGGCGGTATGGATAGCTGCGTGACGATCGCGATGGCAGCAAAGTCCTACGAACTCGCGTTGCTGCATGTGAACTACGGTCAGCGCACTCAGGATCGGGAACTACACGCGTTCACCGCAATTGCCGACCACTATGAGGTTCCGGAAGACAGGCGTCTTGTCATCTCGATCGAGCACCTTGCGAAGATCGGCGGTTCAAGTCTGACCGATAACACCATTGAAATCCCCAGTGCCGACCCCGGTGCGGTGCATGCTGCATCCAGCATCCCGAATACCTACGTACCGTTCCGGAATGCCAACATGCTGAGTATCGCAGTGAGTTGGGCGGAGGTTCTTGGCGCTGAGGCGCTCTTCATCGGGGCAGTAGAAGAAGACAGTTCCGGCTACCCCGATTGCCGGGAGGAATTCTACGTTGCCTATCAGCGGGTCATCGAAAGCGGTACGAAATACGAGCGTCCTTTGAAGATCCACACGCCGCTTATCCATCTCGCAAAGTCCGAGATAATTTCGCAGGGCCTGGAACTCGGCGCGCCTCTGCACCTGACGTGGTCCTGTTACCGCAATTCCGATACAGCGTGCGGCACATGCGAGAGCTGCCGCCTGAGACTGCGGGGATTCGAGCAGGCCGGAGTTGAAGACCCTGTGGAGTATGCCTGGTAGCAGATTTTATTCTCGCGCCGAATCTCTCTAGATTACCTTCCTATGGCTATCGTCAAAGAAAACACCGTCCTCGTTATTTCGTACTACTTCCCGCCATCCGGCGGACCGGGTGTGCAGCGGGTGCTGAAATTCGTGAAGTATCTTCGCAGTTACGGCTGGCAGCCGGTCGTGCTTACGGTAAAGGATGCCGACTATCCCGCCCGCGACGAATCGCTGCTTGCCGAGATCCCCGAGGATGTTCCGGTGTACCGCATGCAGATATTTGAACCGTACAATGCGTACCGCAAGCTGACGGGCAAGAAGGCGGGCACGGCAGTGGACGTAAACACTATCCCGAAGCCTGGAGAGAAGCGCTCCCTGCAGGAGCGTCTCGCGGAGTTTATCCGGGCGACCTTCTTCATACCGGATGCGAGAATGGGGTGGAGGAAACACGCCGTCCGCGAGGGGCTTCAGATTATCGAAAAGCACAACATCAAAGCGATATACTCTTCATCGCCTCCGTATACCTGCTCGGTCATAGCACGCGATCTGAAGAGAAAAACCGGGATCCCCTGGATAGCCGGTTTCCGCGACCCGTGGCGGGGCTTTCTCTCTGCTCCGAATCGGTGGTTCCTGCCCAACGCAATCGACCGCGGCATGGAGCGTTCGACGTATGCCGAGTGCGACAGGATGGAGGTCGCATGGAAGGGAATCCGGAAGGACTTCCAGGAGAAGTACCCGGATATTCCAAGCGACAAGGTGCATCATCTGCCAAATGGCTTCGACAGCGCGGATTTTCCCATGGTGGAGGTTGTTGATGATGAGGTGTTTACCGTGACGTACACGGGTTCCATGTACGGGAAGCGCAATCCGGAGACGTTCTTTGCTGCCGTCTCACAGCTTGTGGAAGAAGGCAAGGTAAAGCTTGAAGATATTGAGCTTCAGTTTATTGGGAGGTTTGGCGGGGAAGTGAGGGAGATGTTCGAGCATCCCGTCCTCGCGCCCAGAATCACCGTGAAAGAGTACATGCCTCACGCCGATAGTGTGCGCCACCTCTTCCAATCAGATGCGCTGCTGATGGTCGTGGATGATTTCAAAGGGAACGAAGAAATTGTGCCCGGAAAGGTCTACGAATACATCGGTTCGGGCAGGCCTATACTTACATTGGCACCGAAGGGCGCAGTAGCCGAGGTCATCGCCGAAACAGCTTCCGGAAAAACTGCCCGTTCATCCGATATAGACGCGATCGCGGCAATGTTTCTTGAGTACTACAACCAATGGAAATCAGGCTCTCTGGGTTTGGACCAGAAGAAAGAGCTTGTAAGCCGGTACGAACGCAAGGAAATCGCTGGAAAGCTGGCTGGTCTTCTCACCGATGTAAGCAAGTAGCTCCATTTCTCCTCTCTTTTGGCATCTTGCAGCGCAATTGGTAATTTTGATATCAGTCTCGCGAAATCCGTCTAACGTGACCTTTCGAATACCTTGCTATTGACATAGACACAATGCAGACACGCTCGAGTCTGTAATGACAGGATTCCGCCCGCACTCCATCAGTACTACCACAAGTCTGAGATCTAGCTTATGCAGAACAATCTTTTCTGGCTCGCCCCCATCGGTTCAGTCATTGCTCTCGCATTCGCCTGGTACTTCTTCCGTTCCTTATTGAAGGAAAGCGAAGGAACTGAGCGGATGGCCACCATTGCTAAACACGTGCGCGATGGTGCGATGGCCTACCTGAAACAACAGTACAAGGTCGTCGGCATTGTATTCATCGTTCTGACCGCGTTCTTCTCGCTTCTTGCATACGGTTTCGAAGTACAGAACCCCTGGGTGCCGTTCGCGTTCCTTACCGGCGGATTCTTCTCCGGCCTTGCGGGATTCTTCGGTATGAAGACCGCGACCTACGCATCCGCTCGTACTGCAAACGCAGCCCGCCAATCGCTGAACCGCGGATTGCAGGTGGCATTCCGGAGCGGTGCGGTGATGGGACTTGTGGTCGTCGGACTGGCGCTGCTTGATATCTCCCTGTGGTTTATCGTCCTGACGGCCGTTTACCCGGTCGCAGAAGGCGACGGGCATAACCTGATGATCATCACCACCACGATGCTGACCTTCGGCATGGGGGCGTCGACACAGGCGCTGTTCGCACGCGTCGGCGGCGGTATCTTCACGAAGGCTGCGGATGTTGGCGCCGACCTCGTGGGAAAAATCGAGGCAGGCATCCCCGAAGACGATCCGCGCAACCCTGCAACCATTGCCGATAATGTCGGCGATAACGTGGGCGACGTTGCCGGTATGGGCGCCGATCTCTACGAATCGTACGCAGGCTCGATCCTTGCTACGGCTGCGTTAGGTGCTGCTGCATGGCTCGGCAACCCGGATATGCAGTTTGCGAGCGTCATCGCGCCGATGCTCATTGCGGCAGTCGGTATTGCTCTTTCGATCATCGGTATCTACGCAGTGCGGACGAAGGAAGATGCAACATTGAAGCAGCTTCTCGATGCGCTCGGGCTTGGTGTCAATCTGAGTTCCGTGCTTATCGTCATTTTCTCCTGGGTCATTATATACTATCTCGGCTTTGCCAACTACTGGGGGCTCTGGGGCTCCATCGTTTCCGGTCTGATCACCGGAATCGTTATCGGCAAGGCTACCGAGTACTACACAGCGTATTCGTTCAAGCCGACGCAAGGCGTCTCCGAAAAAGCCCAAACTGGCCACGCAACCGTCATCATTGAAGGCGTCGGCGTCGGCATGCTCTCCACCGCAGTGCCGGTCGGAGCGGTCTGTGTCGGCATTATCTTCGCCTTCCTGTTCGCATCCGGATTCGATATCGCCAATATCGGCGAAGGTCTTTACGGCATCGGCATTGCTGCCGTTGGTATGCTTTCCACGCTTGGAATCACTCTCGCAACCGACGCGTACGGCCCGATCGCGGATAACGCAGGCGGCAATGCGGAGATGAGCAAGCTGGAGCCGGAAGTGCGCAACAGAACCGACGCTCTTGATTCGCTCGGCAACACCACTGCGGCGACAGGCAAGGGCTTTGCGATAGGCTCCGCGGCGCTTACTGCGCTGGCGCTGTTGGCATCGTATATCGAAGAGATCCGAATAGGACTGCTTCGCACAGGTCAGACCGTGCTGGAATTTGCGAACGGTACGAAGCTCGATCTTGCCACTGCATCCCTCGTCGATTTCATGAATTACTACGAAGTGCATCTCATGAATCCAAAGGTGCTCGTCGGCGCGTTTATCGGCTCGATGATGGCCTTTGTGTTCTCGGGTCTCTCCATGCTTGCCGTCGGCCGCGCCGCAGGAAAGATGGTGGATGAGGTCCGCAGGCAGTTCAAAGAGATAGCTGGTATTATGGAAGGCACTGCCGAACCGGATTACGCAAGCTGCGTCGCGATATCAACCGCAGGTGCACAGCGCGAAATGATGGTGCCCTCGTTCCTTGCGATCCTTGCACCGATCTTCACGGGCGTAGTGTTCGGCGTATCGGGCGTGATGGGCCTGCTTGTCGGCGGCCTGGCAGCCGGATTTGTTCTTGCGATCTTCATGGCGAACTCGGGCGGCGCCTGGGATAACGCGAAGAAGTACATCGAAGAAGGACATTACGGCGGAAAGGGCAGCGACGCCCACAAGGCAGCAGTCACCGGCGATACGGTCGGCGATCCGTTCAAGGATACCTCCGGTCCGAGCCTTAACATCCTCATCAAGCTGATGAGCATGGTTGCAATCGTAATGGCAGGATTTACGGCTGTCTTCAGCCTGTTATAAGTTCTTCCCTGTTTGCGAAGTTCAAAAGGCCGGTTCGCAAGAGCCGGCCTGTTCTTTTACACCGTCACTCTCGATGGAATGTGTAGTTCGGTTCAGCATTTTCGATGTACGAAGGGTAGCTGGACTCGAGCCACTGCGTGATGGCTTCGATGTGGTGAGGACCGCGGTCGGGATCGAGATAGACGAGGAAAGTATTGAAGGATGTCTCCGGAATCGTATCGCCCCGCGACGTGATGAACGAAGTATCGCTGCAAGGGTTCAGCGCCGATACGCGCCGCAGCTCCAGTGCAAATATATCGCGTAAGCCATCGGCCATCAGTTTGTTGGTAATGAGCGTATCGATAGTGAAGCGCTGGTTCAGTAGCTCTGTGCGAAGCTCGCTCGTAAGTCTGCCCTCGTAACAGAGGAGAGGTGTATTGAGAGCCATGGGCGAGAACTCCACGAGAACCTGGTTCTCCGCGAATCCGGGCGGATCCGGTACGACCGTGCCGCCGATCTTGTCTTCAGCGCACGCAGCCAGCAGTATCAGCACTGCGGCCAGCAAGATGGTAGGGGTGTGTGTTCGGGTCATGTTTACGTTTTTCAAACTTTTCGATAATTCAATGCTAGGGAATCCAGTCGTCCGGTGCAAGGGCAGAATCCGTCGCCTCCTGCGATTTTTCGCCCCTTCCGTTGAATCCGTATCTTACCCGTCTGAGAGTATCTGAAACCAAGCACAGGAACTACCATGGACTTATCAGCGATTCAGGCGGCATTGCAGGACGTACAACTCGACGGGTGGCTGTTTTATGACTTCCGCCACCGCGACGCAATTGCCGACCGCATCCTCGGCATCGATCCCCATGCGCATATGACGCGCCGTTACTTTTATTTCATCCCGGCAAAGGGCGAGCCGCAGAAACTTGTTCACCGCATCGAAACCTGGCCGCTCGATCATCTCCCCGGCGAGAAGCACGTCTACCTGCCCTGGCAGCAGCAGCACGAACTCCTCCGGAATATGCTCGGCGATGCGAAGAAGGTCGCTATGCAGTACTCACCCAACAACGCGATCCCGTATGTCTCCGTCGTCGACGGCGGCACGGTGGATCTTATCCGGAGCTTCGGGATCGAGGTCGTATCCAGCGGCGATCTCGTCGGGCGGTTTGAAGCGCATCTATCGATGGACGATTACGCCATGCACCGCGAAGCCGGCGAGGTGATGCAGCGCATTAAGGATGAGACCTTCATCGAAGTCGCGCGCCGCATTAAGATGGAGCAGAATCCGACAGAGCATGAGATTCAGGCATTCATGCATAACATGATGCGCGAGAACAACATGACCTGGAGCGACGGGCCGATCGTGGCGATAAACGACCATGCAGGCGATCCGCACTTTACCCCGACGCCCGAAAACAGCCACACTATGAAAGAAGGCGATTTGCTCCTGCTCGATCTCTGGGCGAAGAAGGACGTTCCCGGCGGCATTTACTACGACATCACCTGGATGGGCTACATCGGTACGGAGGTGCCGGAGAAGATCGAAAGCATCTTCCAGGTCCTGCGCAAAGCACGCACGGCAGCGCTCGATCTGGTGAAAGAGCGATTCGCGGCGAACAAGCCTGTGCAGGGCTGGGAGGTCGACGATGCGGTTCGCAAGATCGTAACCGACGCGGGGTACGGCGAATACTTCATCCACCGCACCGGACACAACATCGGCGAGATGGTGCACGGGAACGGCGTCCACATCGATAACCTGGAGACGAAAGACGAGCGGCTTATCCAGCGCGGTACCTGCTTCTCGGTCGAGCCCGGGATCTACATGCCGCACGAGAACATGGGCTTCCGCTCCGAGATCGATGTCTTCGTCACCGACGAAGGCGAGGTAACCGTCACCGGCGCCCAGCAGGAAAAGGTCATCCCGATACTAGCGTAGAGGCGGGTGCTGATGCGCTTCGGTGAAGTTTGGGGAGGCAGGTTGGTGCGTGCACGGAACCGGCATTTTCCCCACAGGGGCCGGTAGCATGAGGTGAAGGGCGCACCGGTATGTCGCGCGAATTAACAAACGCCAATGGCCCTGGGGAGGCGTACCTCCCCAGGGTCGGCAGTGTCGAACTAGTCCTTCTGAGTTGGGCTTTTCGTGCGGATCTTGGTCCAGTTGTCGTCAGCTTTATCAATGTTGCCGTTCACATCCTCAAGCCACTTGTTCTGAATGTCCGGATTGAGATTGAAGTACAGCTTACCGTCCACGATCTTGTACAAACGAGGATCGCCGTCAAACTTGGCGCCGAGAGCAACACCATACGCGCAATAGCCGCCGAATTGGGGTGCGTACCGCGCAGGATCTTTCTCGAATTTCTGCTTGTTGCCTTCGCTCTCGAACCTATACGCTGCTCCGTTGAATGCCACTGTGTGTTTGGCCTTTCCAATACGTGGCTGAGCTGTGGTGAAAAATGACACCGGATCGTAACCATGTATCGCGAGCGGTACACCGGCTAAGGTCATTCCGGCGCTTGTGTTGGTCTCGTATTCGGCTGCGTTTTGCGCTGCGGCGGTTCCGAGGACCAGGCACAGTATGATGAGGGTTTTGCGTAACATTCTGTTACTCCTTTTTCTGATGGGGTTCAATCGTGTATTCTGGGGATTGGTGAACATTTCCTTGATCGGCAGCGGGTGTTCATTCCTTCGTCAAAACGTCAGGCCAGTTCTTGTTCGCTCTCTCGATGCGTTCCTGCTCCCCGAGCCACTTATCATGGATCTCCATACAGTTGTTGAGGTACAGCTTTCCATCTACGATTTTGAACGCAGCCGGATCGGTATCGAGCTTCAGACCTTCCGAGACGCCGAATGAGCAGAATCCTCCATATGCTGGTAGATAGCGCTCAGGGTCTTTCATGAACAGGATGAGGTTTTGGCGAGAAGCAAAACGATACTTCACTCCTTCGTAGTTAAAGGTATAATCCGGGGAACCGGCTTGAGGGCGCCCGACCTGGAAATAGGCTACAGGGTCGTACCCCTTCAAACCGAGCCTCTTCTCGTTGACGTCGACATATGTGTTCATTGCATCGGTTGGCATGGTGTAAATCTCCTTATGTGATTAAAGTGATACAGGCAAGACATAGTTGATTTGTCTTATCTGTTTCGTATTATAACCACACGGATGCGCGAACTATCAGATGTATTCGTTCAATAATCTTGTTTATTCGTTCAGAATGGAGTGAAATAAGTGGATGTTCTCAGCGATATACTGAGCTTCCTCGAGCTTGAAGTGCAACTGTATTTCCGTGCAGATCTTCGTTCACCATGGGGGTTAACTGTACCGGCGCACCGCAACGTGGCGCGTTTTCATATCGTTACGCAGGGCACAGCCTTCGTGAAAGTGCCGGGTATCGAGGAGATGGTGACTCTGAAGGAAGGAGATATCATCCTTATCCTGCATGGGAGCAGCCACGATCTTCTCTATCATCCTGATTCTGACCAGCGTCCTCTCGACGAGGTATTGCAGGATGTAGATTTTCAGGGTGGGGTGTTGAGTTATGGCGGGGACGGAGCAGAAACCAGTATGGTATGCGGTCATTTCGGATTCGACGAGGAAGCCGTACATCCGATTCTAGAGGCATTGCCGCGTTATATCAAAGTGAGTGCGACGAAAGAATATGGCTTTCGATGGCTGGATTTTGCGATGGGTTTCATCGGCGCCGAAACCAGGGCATCAATGCCCGGGGCGGAAGCAATCAGCAGCAGGTTGGCTGAAATCATGTTGATTCAGGTGCTTCGTATATACCTGAACATTGCAGATCGACCCGCTACCGTCCTCGCAGGCGTGTTCGACCCGCACATTGGGAAGGCTCTTGAGATCATGCACAAAGCTCCGGGAGGCAGTTGGACACTGGAGACTCTTGCTGAGGAGATAGGTATGTCGCGTACATCATTTGCAACCCGTTTTAAACGGTTGATGGGTGTTTCACCAATGAAATACCTCGCTCGATGGCGTGTTCAGTTGGCAAAGCATCAATTGGTGAAGTCGAAGAAGGCGGTGTATCAAATTGCCTTCGATTTAGGGTATCAATCGGAAGCAGCGTTCACGAAAGTATTCAAGAAGTATATGAAAACGACACCTTCAGCTTTCAGGCGCAGGAGCACATCCGATGCCGTTAAGGTTGATTGACCGCCTCAGATATCCCGGATCATCGCCTTTCAGGCTCTTCCGGGATGACGTGGTGAACTTCTCTGGCCGAGCTGGAGCTCGGCCGTCCCGGGGGCATTCCAAGGGCGGTCTTTGACCGCCGTACGCGCAGTGCGCGTCGCCGTGCAGAAGATAGTATTGTGGAGTTCTCAAATCCCCCCGCTGAAATCGGCTGTGCCGAATTCAGCGACCCCCTTGACAAGGGGGTGCAAGGAATTCCCATACACCTCTAGCTGATAGAGACCCCCGGCCGCCTCAGGCTCTTTTACTCGGTTCCTTCTGCCTTCTTCACACCTTTGGCTAAGGTCATGTTGTACACCCACATGAGCAAGACGGTGAGCAGCCCGACGCCGGTGAGGGTAAACCACATGAGCTGCGGACTTCCCGCATTGGCGAATGTTTGGTATAGGAATCCGCCGAACACCCCGCCGAAGAGCTTGCCGAGCGCTATCGGCAAGAAGGCATAGCCCTGGTACAATCCGATCTGACCCTTCGGTGCAATATCTGCGATGTATTCGTAGTAGCGCGGCGCCTGGGTCATCTCGCCGATGGCGAACATCGCTATCGCCCCGATGATGACGGGCAGCGTAGGACTAAGCGCTATCGCCAGCCACGACATGGCCGAGATGAAAAACCCGAGAATAATGGCGTTGTTGGTGCTGAGTTTCTTTGTGAGACGGTTGACGGGAATTTGGAGCAGCAGAATTGCCCATGCCCCCGATGAGGACACGACCTCGAAGGCTGTTGCTTTTCCGAACGTATCCGTCACGAACCACGGCACGATGAGGAAGGTCTGCCAGAACATGATCCAGAAGATCGAGAAGATCAGCAGGAAGATCATGAACCGGAAGTTCGCCAGCACGATGACGAGGTCTTTCAGCTTTTGAACGAGCGAACCGCCGAGTTCGCCTTCTGCTGCAGGCGGTTCTTTGAAGAACATGATCGTGCCGATAAGCATCGCAAGGCTCACTCCCGCCGAGACGGCAAAGACAAACTGCATTCCGAATGCGCCGCGGACGTTAAATGCTATAAGCGGTCCGATTGCCGCGCCTGCGTTCACGAGCATGTAATAGATTGCGAAACCGAGCGATTTGGTATGCGGCTTGGATGTGCGCGAGACTGTACCGAGCACGGAGGGCTTTATAAACGAGCCGCCGATGGCCGTAACGATCAGGATGATGGTCATCATCCAGTAGAGGTCGGTGCCTTCGTAAAACCCCGCGAACTGCTCCATGCCCGTGCTGCCGACGGCAAAGTACCCGAACGACATCAGCGCGAAGGCGATCATGAAGGACTTCTTGAACCCGTACTTATCGACGAAGGTCCCGGCGAAGATCGGGAGGAAGTAAATCAGGAATCCGAAGAGCGAGTCAAGGCTCCCGGTCTCGGCTTCCGAGAAGCCCAGCACGTCGCGGGCAAAGACCGCGAACACCGCCGCCTGTCCGTAGTAGGCAAACCGCTCGAAGAGTTCGAGGACGTTCGCCACCCAGAACGATGGATGAAAACCGGTTTTTATATCGTTGAGAAACGAGGATTTACTCTCCACACCAGGCTCCTGATCGTGATGAATCGCAAGTAGAGAATATAGGCAATGGCCAAGAGACGGGGAAATGGAGGGTGTGCGGTGCGGGTACAGGAAAGTTACCGGACGCGGCACATCTCTGTGAGCGCCGCGTCCGGCTGGGGAACTACAGCGATGCTTTCATCTCAACTTCTTCCCCGGAGGGCTTCTCCGCTTCGGGAAACGTAATGATATGCACTGGTACCGCAAGGATATCGTCTTCGAATTGCAAGCCGTATTTCATGGTGAGATGCACGATAGCCTTCTTAAGGCTGGCCTTCGGGAAACTGAAATCGAACCGTCCCGACGGGGATCCGTACCACTTGAACTTCCTATCGAACTGGCGTTCGAGGTACATCAGGAGGTTATCCGCATATGCTTTTCGGAGGATGATCTCGCTGTCTGTTTCCTCATACTCCATATTCTCGTACCTATCGGCTGATACCTGCGCCTTTGCGAGGAGATCGTGGCGGGTGAGCTTCATGGTTGTTACTTCTCGGTTTTGGTAGTCGAGGCGGTAAGAGAAGTTGAACGTGGCCTCCAGCACTTTCAGTACTGCGCGCGAGAACTCCGGGAACGTCAGGTCGCCGTTCATCTCCGCTTCGAGATCGACGTAGGGCTCCAATGGCTCGGGACCTTCGACGATGAAATCCTCTTCCGTCGCTCCGGGTAGCGTGTAGTCGCTGAGTGCATCGATAACGTTCATAAGAGACCGGTACTTGCAAGCATAATACATACGGTCGGGACTTGTGCCGACAGACATCGACGACTCCCCAAACTGATCTTCTGATTCCATTACGGTAATCTTTAAGAACTCTTTCTTTTCTGCGGGCTCGGGAATTTCGCCGTCCTCGATGAATGCGGTGAGGATCTCGCCGGTTAACTGTCCCGGCCTGCCGATCCAGCGGATGTTGCGGTCAGCATCCACGATTGCAGTATGTGGAATGAAGGTTCCTTTGAAGCCTTCCCTGAAGGATTGATCAAGATCCACGGCAACAGCAGTTCCTATCTCGCGTTTCTTCATAAACGTTGCGACACGGTCTTTATCCTTTTCCACCGCCACGGAAACGAAGGACACTTTGCCCTTGAATTTTTCTGCAAGCCCGGCAATGTGCTTCATCGATTTAATACACGAACCGCAGGTGGTGGACCAGAATTCAAAGACGGCGGGTTTACCCTGGATAAGCGTTACGTCGGCGCCGTCCATCCATACGAGCTTATCGTACGAGGGAGCTTCCATATCATCGGGAACAAACTGCGCGGTAAGCGGGAGGGCGAGGAGAACAATCAGACAGGCGGAGAGAGCGGATTTCATGCGAGCCTCCTGGAATGGAACCAATGGATGTATCGCGGGAATATATGGTATTGTTATCCGTTATTCAATGGATAATTCTCGCCCTAGAAGAGCGGGTATTATTCAGCCAATACGGAGGTATTGCGATCCCCGCGCCAGGCGTTAACCTTCGAGCAGGTCTGTCGGTATGGAGCCTGTTTGGCGGTATTCGTGGCGGGTAATGACCTTCTGCTTCTGCCGCTCGATAATGAGTGTGGCCAGGTCGTCGGGCAGCCGGTCGGC
>PABJ01000197.1 GCA_002699105.1 Ectothiorhodospiraceae bacterium
CGGCGCGGGCTCGGGGCGGCTGCTGGGCAGGATGCTGACCCGATGGTGACCCGGCGGATTACCGTTTGGCGTACGGCATTTCGGCTTGCCGCGGCCGTCGTATATGGCCTCACCCAGCGCCGCGCTACCGGGATATAATTTTTCTCACTCCGGGATTTATGCTTCAACGAGACGAAAATTAAAAGAATTACGAGACGATGGGCCTCTTTTTTTCGTAAAGAAGCGATGTATTAATGTAGATACAATACATTATCTCCCACTATAATATTGTGCTATTCCAGGATGTTAGAGCTGGATAAATACCTTCTAAAATAACCACATATTGACTTTAAATTCAGGTACAAATAGAATGGCCATATCAGTGACGCGACGGGGGAGAATACGGTCGTGAAAAGAGCCTTGAAGCAAGGGGACGAGGACGCTTTACCGCGGACAAGAAAAAGCCCTAATTCGGAGGGAACGAGCATGGTAGATCGCAGGGATTTCTTAAAGTTTCTTGCCTTGGGCGGAGCGGGAGCCGCATTTCTCAAGGGTAACCTTGCCTCGGCCGACGTTGACGCTGATACGGACGTTGAGAGACAAGCCACGCCGAATAACACGATAAACATATTGTTCGACAGCTGGAGCTCGCAGGTAATGTTTCAAAGGGAGCCGTATCGTTATCCCCGTGGTGTCCCGCATCCGAAAGTAACCAAGCGCCGGCTGAATACTTTACTCGGCGCAATCAAGAGTTACGGGCTTTCCACTGGAATGGAATGGAGGGTTCGTTTCACCAAGTCCCGAATTAAGCCGAAGACCCTGGACGGGGTGGACGTGTACGTCAGCCTCACGCGTTATATAAACGAGCCCAACCCGCCGTCCAACGGCACCGGTTTTTCCTATAGAGATTCCGAGCTGGCGGCGCTGGAGGATTTCGTCAGCCAGGGCGGGGCGGTTCTTCTTATGACGGATCACGGCGCAACCGAAAGCATTCCGAACTGGACCCAAAACGATGCCGCCCTTGCAAGAGTGTTCGGAGTTACGCTCAGGAATATCTTTGTCACCCACACAGACCCGGATCGTCCGGACCTCCGCGAGTACATGGTGATGGAGATGAATCCGGATTTGCCGGAGGACCTCAAATTTCTCTCGCACCAGGTCGCGCATATTTCGGCGCATGATTCCTGTATCATGGTGCCTCCTGCCGACTTTACCTCTCTGGCATTGTTTCCCGAGGGATCAACCGCTTATGACAGTGAATTAAAGAGAAACATCGACTTGCCGAATCGTTATTACTCGATTCTGGTTCCTTTTGGCTCGGGGAATGTAATTGTGGTGGGGAACTCGGGAATGGTGGGAGATTACGGGTCCCCGGATCCGGCCCCCGGGCTGATATCCATGGAGAACAACCTGATGTTTTTCCTTAACTGCGTTTCTTATCTGGTCGGGCTGACCTGTATTCCGGAACCCGGCCAGGGGCCATGTTGAATCGGACATCGATTCACATGTCATCGAAGCATTCAGGCGAAACGGAGTTATAAATTCTTGAGGCCGATCTTCGTGATCGACTTTGAGTTCCGGAAATGAATATTTTCAGCTTGTTCTTTTTCTCCGGAGCCTGGCTATCAGAATAAAGGCCGGAACAAGGAGATACACCGGAAAAGATATGCCGGATGCCGCCGGCGGAACCATCGCGCACGATGAGCTTCCATTGCCAGAGTTATCCTGTGCATCCAGATGGTCGAATATACCGTCCCCGTCCGTATCCAGCAGCGCGCACGGCGCGCCCGTTTCGGGGTGTACGATATCCGCGAGGCCGTCATGATTCGAATCTTCGGCGTTATCCTGTATGCCGTCATTGTCTGAGTCCGAACACCCTACTGTTTCGTTGGTGTCCGAAGTACCGTCATTATCCGAGTCCCTGTCAAGGAAGTCGGGGATTCCATCTCTGTCGGTATCAGGAAGCGTAAGCGCCTCTCCTCCCTGAGAGGGTTCATGAGCGTCGTTGAGCCCGTCGCCATCGGCATCCATGAAATTGTCTGCGATTCCGTTCGAGTCGGCGTCGTTATTCCCCCCGGCCTCGAAATGGTCGGGAATACCGTCGCCGTCCGAATCGAGATCGAGCGAGTTGGGTATGCCGTCGCCGTCGGAGTCGGAAAGATCTTCAGTCCGTAAAGCGAAGCTGCCGGTATTTGTCGCGCCGCCGTCGGACGTTTCATCGTCATTTGTAACTCCGTCGTTGTCGGAGTCGAGGTCTATTCCATCGGACACCTCGTCGTTGTCCGTATCCGTCGGCTTATCGGTGGGTTTCTGAATGGTACAGCTATCGACCCGGCAGGTCAGAATACCATCGGTATTCGAAACCATGATCAAGGGCGTGCAAGTGGATGAAGGGTCTATTTTATTAATTGTAAGCGTGTTATCACAGGTAGCCGTGGTATCGTCGCCAACCTGGATTTTAAGCAATACATTCTCGAAGGTCTGTTCCAGCGGCGCATTGTACCCGTGAGTCTCCACGGATAAAATGGCCCGGGTTTGTGACTGCGCATTCATATTCACGGAGGCATCCGGCTGAGAGTTAGCCGAGCAATAATTTAAGGCTATAGAGTACGTTTGCGATTGTCCGCCGGCCTCTATGGTTTGGAGCCAACTCTGGTTGTCGGGTTGATAAACCATGCTGGTCGTCACTTGTTGTCCGGGGTTTATCGTGAGGGACTCTCCACCGTGGCAATGAGCATAATTTTCGCACGCATCGACGAATCCGTTTGGAATAGATTCGCATTTATCATCATATAATGGCTTGTTAACATACTGACCGGAAATCCACCACTGCTCGACATTTTGAGGCTTGTCCGGAGCGCAGCTGGTGCCGTAAGATAAAACCGGCTGCAGCACGCCGTTATTGATCGGATAAAAGCAGTAGCCGCCGGGCTGGAGGCCGGGCCATAAAAAAACCGAAAAGGGTCCGGAAGTTGTATTCTCGGGAAGAGACTCTGGGGCGGTTAAATCTGCGCTGAATTCCACAAAATATATATCGTGATTACTGGCGTCCGTGTTAAATATTACGTTACTTTGTCCGTCATAAGCATGGGCGCTGTTAATTATGATGATTAAGAAAAACGATGCCAGGAGTGAATACGGTATTGTACGCATATTAATATCTCCTCACAGCTTTAAGTAGCGAAGACCGCCTTACAATCCGTAATGTCTTTAAAGCTCGTGCGCACTCTTGTTGTGGGTTCTATTGTACTATTCCCATTTTGAAGGATCAGGGTTGCCTGCCCACCGTCGCTGGCCTGCCGAGGGGTTTTCTTCGAGGGTAATGACTACATTTTCCCCATCCGTACCCCGAATGCTTCAGGCATCGCTGTCTATGATTATACTATACCTCCGTTCAAAAGGACGCCATCGTCCCCGATATTGCTGAATAGGATAGAGGGGTTAGGGAGGGAAGGCAAGTGGTGAGGGGGATGGGAATAAAGCCGAGACTCTGAATGGAGTTTGGGGTAGGACTTCCGGCTTAAGACTAAAGACCTAATCAATATAGTAATATTTGCATTTGCATAGTTATATATTAGTACTTGTATTAATTTATCACTTTTGCTAGGATCGTAGGAGAAGGATTGCTGATGGCTAATATGATTCAATTAAAAGATAATAGGAGCAAGTAATACCATTGTATTACCGGTGATATGTAACAGGGCATAGAAGACAATTTTTTAACAAGTCGGGGAAATGTAAACACTAATTAAAGGGGGATACTTATCATGAGGTACATCTCTATGCATTTCATCCTGCTGTTGCTGTTCTCGATGATCCTTTTATCTTCCGGTAAGGCATATTCGCAAACGTGCGGCTGCTGGCCTAACGGCATAGAAAGCCAGTTTAGCGACCCGGTCAGTCTATCTTGCAACATTTCAGCAACTTCAATATCTCTTAGTGCAGGATTAGGGGTCGTGGGCGGCTGCGATAGAACCCTAACTCTTTCCGCCACTTCCAACTCATGCGGTTTTAGTGACAGAGGTACGTCGACGGGTCCCGGAATAAGTTGTTTTAACACCAATTTTAGTCTCGGCGATTCTAATGGGGATTGTATTCAGGAACTGCAAGCTTACTGCGCGGCGCTCGACGCCGACGGGGACGGGGTTCCGGATACCTCGGATAATTGTCCCGACGTTTCAAACCCCGACCAGGCGGATACCGACGGCGATGCAGTAGGAGACGCATGCGACGACTGCCCGGAGGATCAATTTAAAACAGATCCCGGAGAATGCGGGTGCGGAATAGAAGATACGCCCGGCTGCGGGGAGATAACATGCATCTTCGAATCACCCGGCGACAAGTGGCTGGCGAGGCTCCCCGTGCTCGTCGTTATCGGACTTACAGATCCCGACGGCAATGCCGTGGGCAAGAAGGACCTGCCAGAGAGCGCGGACGGGACGATAAGCAACCCGGTTGCGATGGTATCGTGCGGGTCGAGTACGGACGAGAAGACGCTTGTTTTCGTGCCGGGTCCCAGGAGGCATCCGATAAATCTGTGGACGCGGCTCGTATATCTCGGCAGGAATGTTCCGGTGGGGACATGCACCGTCGACGTCTATTCGGGCGATATGGACGCCTATACGCTCGATCCCGACAGCTGCCATACCGAATACGAGGCTGTAAAAATATTTGGACGCCACTGATTTTTCCGGCGGCAGGGCTGGTTTATAAACGGGAAGGCCGGTCACCACAGCATGGCCGGAAGTTTTGGTGAAGGGAGAATATTTTGTGCTTCGCGGTAGTAAGCAAGTTACTGTCTGATATATAAATCTATTTCAGCGCAAACAAAAAGGGAGCTTGGCTCCCTTTTTTTAATTGATGCGGAAAGATATGTGTTCCGGCGAATACGCTTTGTATGGATCAGTCATAGATAGATTTCAAGATTTTTTTTGAAACGGTGACCTAAATTGAATTAAAACAATCCTGCTACTTTTATTTACAGAAATATGTTACTTTAGGGATTATGCGTCGCTTGCTATCAGTAAACGTTTCACTGCCTAAAGAGATCATATACAAGGGTAAGACTATTTCCACAGGGATATTCAAAGAGCCTGTAACAGGCCGTGTCAAAGTCAATAAACTTAATTTAGAGGGTGACGGACAGGCCGATTTGATTGCTCACGGGGGAATATTTAGAGCAGTCTACGTTTATTCGTATGATAATTATGCTTCCTGGGCAAAGGATTTAAATAGAAACGATTTTAGGTTTGGACAATTCGGCGAAAATTTCACAGTGGAAGGTATGTCTGACTCTGAGATTCATGTCGGCGATAGATACAAAATAGGAAGTGCGCTTTTTGAGGTGACTCAACCCAGGGTTCCTTGCTACAAACTGGCGATAAAGATGGGCGAAGAAGGTTTTTATAACCGAATTCTTTCAAGTGGGCGACTCGGATTTTATTTTAGAGTCATGGAAGAAGGGGAAGTAGGGGCCGATGATAACATAGAAAAAGTATTTGAAGACCCTATCGCTATGACCATAGATGAAATAAATAGCCTGATGTACTTCGATAAGGATAACTATGATGGCATTGAGAAGGCCCTTAAAGTTAAAGCACTCTCCCCTGGTTGGAAGACCACATTTGAGGACCGTCTAGCGAAAGCAGAAGTTACGGGTCAAAACCGAGATAAATATATGACCTTGATAGTTAGTAAAAAAGTATCCGAAAGCCAGAATATTACCTCTTTCTATTTAGTACCCGAGAAAGGAGAACCCTTACCAGCATTTCTACCTGGACAGTTTCTACCCTTGAAACTCGATATACCCGGACAATATAAGCCTGTTTACAGGACTTACTCAATCTCGGACAGTCCCGAAAGGGATTATTATAGATTAACAATTAAAAGGGAACCTCCCCCGCCTGAAAGACCCGACCTATACCCTGGTGTTTCTTCAAATTACTTTCATGATCAAGTGGAAGCCGGAACGAAGCTGCTGGCAAAAGCACCGAGAGGTAAATTCTTCCTAGATACCAATACAGAAACCTGTGTTGTTTTACTGAGCGCAGGTGTTGGGCTAACTCCTTTAATTAGCATGTTAAACGCAATTGTTGATTCCGGATCTAAACGTGAAGTATGGTTTATCCATGGCGCCCGTAACAGCGAAGAACATGCTATGGGTGATCACATACGTAAACTAGCGCAGCAGAATGACAACGTACACGTTCACGTAGTTTATAGCCAACCCCTAGGAGATGATGTTGAGGGCAAAGACTTTGACAGTAAAGGGTATGTGGACATAGAGCTCTTGAAAAAAATACTCCCTGGAAATGAAGCTGAATTTTACCTTTGCGGATCTCCCCCGTTTATGAAATCGCTTTTTAACGGTCTTCTCGGGTGGGAGGTTCCTGAATATTGTATAAATTATGAGTTTTTTGGTCCAGCTTCATTGCTTAATGACAGAGCAAACGTCTCGAAACCCAAACGAGTCGCTGAAGCGATAGACTGCTCAAGTGAAGTAGAGGTAGAATTTTCCAGATCCGGAGTTAAAACAAACTGGAACCGATCATTTGATAGCATACTAGACCTTGCGGAGGCAAATGGCTTAAGCCCTGACTATAGCTGCCGCTCAGGTGTATGTCATACATGTATGTGCAGGCTGGAAACCGGTGAGGTGGAATATATAGAAGAACCGCTTGACCCGCCAGAAGAAGGTTGTGTGCTCATCTGTGTTGCCAAACCCAGGAATAATGTGATTATCGATATTTAAAATGCTCAGTAATCTTGGGACCATAAATCAAGGAAAAAACGGTTATAGGCTGATTGATTCTCACGGATGGGTTTAGAATTTCAGTTACTGACCGGTGTAGCTTCCGATGTCGTTACTGCATGCCGGAACAGGGGATGGTGTGGATGGAAAAAGGGGAGCTCGAAGAGATGGAGCGCCCGTTAAGGAAGAATGAAGCCACTACTGCTCGACATCTTCAGATGGTTTTATGTCCTGCACGTTCCCCAAAGAGGATTTGACGCTGAGGGGATAAGAACATGGTTTTACTTCGGGATTTTACCAAGGTGGGGGGAGTAAGGTGAGTGCGGGGAGGGGCTGGAGCCGACGAGAGGATTTGAACCTCCGACCTGCTCATTACGAGTGCGAAATGTTGGATTTGTGTTGACTTGCGAGAACGAGAGATAGGGTGTGTAGTCCTCATGGATTGTTGACTTTTGTTTACATGCGCTTGACTCAAGTATTGCGTTGAATTGTGTCAGTAGGGGTATTAGGGAGACTCGTTTACTGACATATTCACTGACACCCTCCCCCTACCCCCGGGGGAGCCGAACAAGGGGGTATGTCGTTGCGTAAAAGGAACCCCGGGCGCTCGGATAGGACAAATTTTTGACTTTGTTGTGTCTATGATTGTTGAATTGAGACACGATGAAAATCTTGTGGTATATTCGAAAAATATGGCGATAGAAAAAAGTTCCAAAAAGACTTCACGAAAACTGACTAATAAAAAACCCGTCGGGATCATCCCAAAAATAAAGCAGTATTTGACTCATGAAATGCAGACTCGCGATTTTGAAAATGAAACACTCAAATCAACGTCCGCTGAGTTAATTGATCCACTTCTGGAGTCCGGTGATATTCGATACTTCAGAAGCCTGGTGAGTATCCAGTCTATCTATCAAGAAAAGATTTTTTGGGCTCAAATTCAAGTTTGGAGAGAATATGCATTTGATGGTGATACAAATGCAGAGGCGTTACTACAAACCACTGTGGAGGGATTTAAAAGCGTCATATTTACCTATAAGGATAATAAGAAGGGCAGACCGGCTAAATTCTTCCCTCATGATATTGACATACCCAAGAAATATAATGACCTGAATAAAGAGCTGATAAAAAATACGATTCACAATGATAATCTGAATGAAATCCGCGAGTGTAAAGATAAGCAAAGAACAAACCCGGACTGGGGTAAGCGTAGGGTAGAAGACATTGTATCGAGGAGGAAAAAATACTTGAAGATAGTCATTGACAAAATGAATCTGAAATTCTCTGAGAAGCAGATAGATCGATTAGTTCATCGAACCAATGCCGATATTGCTTACAACATTCTGGCAAAGTCAATGAATACAGGTGTAAGAAGGATCAAAGAAGAGCTGGCAAAGAAAGCTGAATATGGAAGTAACGGCTGGAATGATGATAGAACCGTATTAGTGCTTAAAATACAAATAGCGGATGGTAGATTCGTAAGTATTGACCATGGACGTTTTGGCGAAGAAAGATTAAAAGCACATAAAGAATGCGATGATCCAGAGAGCACATATTCCATCCTTTCAAATAAGCTGGGAGTACCCATTGAAGCTATCAGATCGTATTACAATGGAGGCGATGCGTACATAGATTTTCGGAAAGCAAGGACCCGCCACCTACCTCAAAGAAAATCCAAGAAGTCCAAAAAAAGCTGAAGTAATCAACTGTTATCTTTCCAACATTGATCGTGTACCGAAATTAACTCGACTTTTTCGGTACACGCTCGAAAGCGGCGTTCTGCTACTTTTTCCTGTAAAACACATTCATTTTGAGAGGTTTATATGACAGGAAAATTGCTTAGTGCAAAACAGCTTCTTGAACTTTATCCGGCATTGAGAAGCCCAAGAGGGAAGAACCCCTACTATCGCCTGCAATGGCTTACACGCAGCCGACAAATACCCATAGTGAAACTCGGAAGGCGTATTTATTTCGATCCTTTGGAGATCGATGCCTGGATAGAGGGAAACAAGGTTCCGGCGTACGGAGAGGAAAGATGACTCAGATCAGAGCACACGATGCGGTGCAAGATGAACTCCGGCAAGGCGATAGTGAAAAATGGTTACATGATGGACGGTACGAGTGGATTATTCAGGATTTGAAGGCAAGCGGGCTCTCGCCCCTGGACTTTCCCGTCGAGCCCCTTACGAGCGAAAGCGAGCTTGAGGAACGGTTAGGTCGTACGACGTTTAACGGCGTTCGGTTAATAGAGATCGGCGGCTACTGGATTCCCTACCCGAATGTTCCGGGATATTACCGACTAAAGCTCAGGGAGCAGATCAAGGGAGCAAAGTATCTATCTCCGATTAAAGAGAAAGGATTTGGGGTCCCTCCCTACATCCTGCCCGAGGTCCATGAGTTGTTAAAGACATACTCACCGGATAAGCCGGTATTTATCACCGAAGGTGAAAAAAAGGCTGCGAAGATGACGCTTTCGGGCTTCCCTTGCATCGGGATTCCGGGCGTGTGGAACGGGAAGGATATCGAGAGTGACTTTTTGCCTGATCAGGCGGGTCACGTTTGGAAGGACCGTAAAGTCAATGTCGTATTCGATTCTGATATTGTAGAAAAGCACGGTGTCCGCCATGCCGAGCTTCGCTTCGCTATCGAGTACCTTAACAAGGGGGCGACGATATTTTCAGTGAGGTTGCCAAACGAACCTGACGGCCAGAAGAACGGCGCGGATGATTACCTCGTTAAGTACGGAGCCGAGAAATTTAACGGACTGGTAGAAGCCGGTATGCCGACATTGGAGCTTCATGTTTCCGAAGGCACGGACACGTCACTTATTTTAAGAGAGCTTCCCAGACTGAAAAACGAAATATTAAAGGCGCAAGTGTTAAAGTCCGTTGCAAAGCGCGAGGGTGTGAGCGTGGACGTTGTGCAGAAGGAGTATCAAAAGTGTCTCCCTTCGATGGAAGAGGCTAATGAATCTCCCGGCGAGACCTTCACCACTGAGCAAATGGAAAATGCGGAAGCGTTGTTAAAGTCTCCCGACATTCTTGACCGTATGATTGTCTTCAATAAGGCGCGCGGGTTCACGGGAGAGGAGTTGAATCAGCGGTTGCTTTATCTGTCTTTTACTTCGCGTCTCATGAACGCCTCTATAAGCACGGTTGTTAAGGGACAAAGCTCAAGCGGGAAGTCTTACTTGACGGGTACGGTCATAAAGCTGTTCCCCGAATCAGACGTGATGAATTTTTCGTTCATCACGGGCAAGGCTCTTGTCCATCGTCAGGACGACCTGAGCCACAAGATACTTTATATCGCTGAACATTCGGGGGGCGAGGGAGCTGAATACTCGATCAGGACGTTGCTGAGTGAAGGCGAAATTTCAATCATGCTCCCCGTGAAAAACGAAAACACAGGACATTTCGAGACGATTGAAAAAAGGATTCCGGCCAAGGGGCTGGTATTTGTCGAGACTACAACGCGAGACCGAATCCATTATGAGAACGAGACACGCCTTTTCGATCTGTATGTAGATGAATCCCCGGAACAGACACGGCACGTGCTTGAGGCCCAGGCCACGCAGGTAGAGACAGACAGCCCCGAAGTAGAGGATGAGGTTATGGCGTGGAGGTGTGCTCAAAACTTACTTATAGCTCACGAGGTTTATATTCCTTACGCCGAGGCGCTGATAGAGGGCTTTCCCGTGGAGAAGGTGAGGGCGCGTAGGGACTATCCCAAGCTATTAAACCTGATTCGCTCTCATAC
>PABJ01000198.1 GCA_002699105.1 Ectothiorhodospiraceae bacterium
TGCGTGCTTGCCGGGCTAGGTCTGATTGCATTCCCGCTCGATTCGCAGGAAGCCGCCCGGCAGTGCGGCAAGCTGCGTCTTTCCAGGCCGCTTGCCGCCGCGATCCTGCTTGCGCTGTGCTGCGCGTTCGCGCTGCTGCCAATGGAGACGTTCTTCTATGGGGATGGCGGTCTGCTTATCCCGCAGATCTATCTGCTGAGCCAGGGCCTGGAATACGACGCCGGACTTCTCCTCAATCTGAAGTCTTCCCCGCTCGCCGGGTACTTGCTGGTGTCGACCGCCGAACACGCCCCCGACGCCTACAACCTGCTCGGCGCAGATCTGCCTGAGACGGCGCTCTATCCGTTTCGATGGCTTTCGCTCATTGCGTTTATT
Source organism: Ectothiorhodospiraceae bacterium (assembly GCA_002699105.1). GTDB lineage: Bacteria > Bacteroidota > Ignavibacteria > SZUA-365. The sequence continues at coordinate 376 of PABJ01000198.1, forward strand.
CCCGTCGGTATCATGCTGCTGCTGGAGCAGGACAGGAAGCTTGCCCTGGCGCAGCTACTGTTCGTGCTCGGCACCGCCGGTTCGCTGTTCTTTTTCGGCTACGTGGAATACTATCCGCTGTGGTTCGGGCTGGTGACTGCGTTTCTGCTCGCCGGATGGCAGCACATGCGCAGCGGGAAACCGCTGTGGCTCGCAGTGCTCTGGTTCGTTCTCGCCTTTGCGGCGCACTATGCAACCATTGCCCTCCTGCCTGCACTGCTGTTCATCATCTTTCGTGAGCATTCATTTGTAACCTCGCTGATGGCTGACCGGAAGCGTCTCTGGCTGGCGGCAGGGTCGGCAACGGCGGTCCTGGTTGCGGTCTATTTTATTGGCGGCTTTCATCATTCCGACAGCCGCATCGTTATGCCGCTGTTCCCGGTGGAATCCCCTGCAGGCACGCTCTCATATACGCTGCTAAGCTGGCAGCATCTCTGGGACATCGTCAACATCCTGCTCCTGCTGGCGCCTGTGCAGGTGTTCATCCTTCTTGCATTCCACCGCCGTGAATTTGATCCCGTCTCAGCAATGCTGATCATCGCCGGCGTGTGCTTCCTGGGGTTTCTCCTCTTTGCGAATACCTCGCTGGGGCTGGCCCGCGACTGGGATATTACTGCCCCGCTCGGGGTCATCATTTCATTGCTGGCGCTGCAACGGCTGTGGCGATCGGAGAAAAGCTGCACGGCGCTTATTGCTGGGTGTCTCTCCTGTATCTGTACGGCTGTGTGGGTGGGCATGCATCTTCAGCCGAATATCGCAGCCGCGCGTTTCGAGCGCATCATGCCGATCCATGCGAACATGATGTACAGCGACTATGCTGCCAGCGGGTACGAAGCGTTGAGGAAGTTCTACCGCAATACCGGGAATCCGGAAAAGACCGTTGCGCTGACGAAGGCCAAAATCGATATCCTCAACGACCCGGAGGACTACCTCTACCTTGCCGATACGGCCCTCCGCATGAGCAAGGAGCAGCCGGATAGCGCCATTGCCCTGCAGCGATGGGTGCTCTCCCGCCTGACTTCACACGCTACTTCGCTTAACGAGGGCACGGCTTCGGGGCGCATCCTCGATCTCCCAGCCATCGACTCGGTCGCGCAGGTGTTGGCGGCAAACAGTTACATGGCGCAGGTGTACGCGCCAGTGGAGGCGGATCATCGCGCGCTTGCCGCGGCAATCGGGCGGGAATTCCCCTACCCGGTAATAGAAGGCCTGCAGTTGTACCAGGCGAAGCAGTACGATAGCGCCGCGGCGTTCCTTAACCGCGCAATCGAAAGCGGAATCTACAGCTCGAAATTGTACCTTCTTACGGCAACATCGTTCGCCCTGAGCCGTCAATATACACGGGCAATCGAAACGCTGGAGGAGGCAAGTATCAGGTACCCGCAGCATCCGGAAATCCATAAAACGCTTGCTACATGGTACATACAAGCGGGTCTCAAGCCGGAACAGGCAAGGCGTCACCTTGATGTTGCGATGGTCTACGCACCCGATGATGATTTCAGACGCAGCGTCGCTATTCTCGAACAACAGCTAAACCAACAGCAACACGAGCAGCAACAATAATCTATGTGCGGATTCGCCGGCATACTTGCATACAGAGAAGATTCTACCATCAACGAAAGCGTCCTGCAGTCGATGAGCGAAGCAATCGTCCATCGCGGTCCCGACGACGGCGGCGTATGGATATCGGATAACCAGCAGGCGGGATTTTCCTTCAGGCGGCTTTCGATCATCGATCTATCGGAGGCAGGGCACCAGCCGATGTCGAGTCCCTCGGGAGCGGTGACAATTGTCTTCAACGGGGAGATCTACAATCACCTCACCCTGCGCAAGGAACTGGAAGCAGCGGGCTACAAGTATCGGTCAAGGACCGATACCGAGACGATTATCTACGCGTACCAGCATTGGGGCGAGCGGTTCGTCGAACGCCTGGAAGGCATGTTCGCCATTGCCCTCTGGGATGAGAACCTGCAGAAGCTCTTTCTCTACCGGGACCGGATCGGGATCAAACCGCTGTACTATTATGGTTCCGATTCGAGAATGGTATTCGGGTCCGAGATCAAAGCGATTTTGAAGCACCCGGCCATATCTCCCTCGGTCAACGAACAGGCACTGTATCATTACTTTACCTTCATCCACACACCGGCGCCTGAAACCCTCTATGCCGGCATCCGCAAGCTGGAGCCCGGTCACTACCTCCGGCTGGGCGCAGATGGAAGCGCCGAGGACATCGAATACTGGGACATCAGCACGGCACCCGTGCCGGAATTCGACTACCGAGATGAGCAGGCCGTCGCAGACGAGATTCTGCGGCTGCTCCGGGAAGCTATCGATAAGCGCATGATGTCCGATGTGCCGTTCGGGGTCTTCCTCAGCGGCGGGATAGACAGCAGCGCCAACGTGGCCCTGATGGCGGAGCTGATGGACCGACCTGTGGATACGTTCACCGTTGCCATCGAGGGACAGGAAGCGACGAACGAATTCCAGTGGGCCAGGCGGATATCGAAGCGCTACGGCACGAATCACCGCGAAGTCATCATCGACGACGCGGGCTTCCTCGATCTCATGCCGCATGTGGTGTTTCACCAGGACGAGCCGCTCGCCGATCCTGTGTGCTTCCCGCTATACCACGTATCGAAGCTCGCGCGCGATAACGGCACGATTGTGATACAGGTGGGCGAAGGCAGCGACGAGCAGTTCGCCGGCTACGAAAGCTACCTGCGCATGCATGCGCTGCAAACCCGCTACAAATGGATTCAGAACATCCCCGGTTTCTTGCGCTCGCTTGCCTACGGGATGGCGACGCCGCTGCTGAAATCCCGAAAGGTCGACTACCGGCAGAACGTCATCCGGAACGCATTCGAAGGTGAGCCGGTGTTCTGGGGGAACGCTATCGCCTTCTTTGAAAAAGAGAAGCAGCGTGCGCTGTCCCCATCAATGCTGAGCGCATCGGCGGGGATGAATTCGTACGATCTCGTCCGGGCGAGTGCGCGCAAGCTGTTATCGCACCGCGATACGGCCGACGAGATGCAGCAGATGATCTACTGGGAGATGACGAACCGCCTTGCGGAGCTGCTGCTCATGCGCGTGGATAAGATCACCATGTCGACGAGCCTGGAAGCCCGTGTGCCGTTCCTCGATCACAAGCTCGTGGAATTCAGTTTTCATATACCCACGGCGATGAAGATACAGGGCGGTGAAACGAAGGCGATCCTCAAGCGCGCGCTGAAATCGGTACTGCCGGAAGAAATCATCTACAGAAAGAAGATCGGGTTTGCGGGCAGCGGCAAGAACATGCTCACGCCCGGCATCTTCGAGCACGCGAAAGCGACGGTGCTCAATCCGAACCACGATTATTACAATATTCCCTATCTTACAGCGCTCTTTGCAGAATATGAGCAAAAGCGAATAAATTACACGCCACAGATATGGATGCTCTACAATTTTGAGATGTGGCACAGGCACTGGATCGAAGGCAGCGATATCAGCCAGACGATCCGGTGTTAATTCCGCGTAGATAGCTCACTCTAATGCCCTGCTGCAGATGCAGCAACGACGAGGTATAACAGCACCAATGGCGCTCCCTTCGGCAGAGACCAACCGAATATTCTGGATCGACGTACTGCGCGGTCTGGCGATCATTCTTATGATTCCTGCCAATATGGCGCCCTATCTCGCCGAGCCTCACCCAATGCTCTACCGGTTCTTCGGATCCTTCGCAGCACCGATCTTTATCATGCTGAGCGCGGGCATGGTTGCGCTCCGCGCTGAGAAACACAGTTTCGGCTACTATCTCAAGCGAGGATTCTACGTTGTGCTGTTCGGCGTCCTGCTCGACGTGCTGCTCTGGAAGATACTCCCATTCACCTCGTTCGATGTGCTCTACACCATCGGCGCCGGGATGGTCGTGGTTTACGCCTTCCGAAAGGTGCCCGTTCCGGGTTTGCTCGGGATTGCGCTCGTCATCTTCGTCGCCGCTTTTGCAGCGCTGAAGATCTTCGGGTATAACGAGACAGTCCTGGAGGTGTATTACCTCGAAGAGTTCTATATCCCCGATTTCGGCAGGCTGCTTCAAAGCTGGTTTATCGACGGCTGGTTCCCGATACTTCCCTGGATCGGCTTCGCAATCCTCGGAGCGGCGTTCTTCACCTTCAGTTTCAACCGGCGCATTACCACGCCGTCCTACGAATTTCTCACTTCCGGGCTGGTCTTTACCCTCCTCGGCTTGCTGCTGTTCTACATCCCGATTGAAGGCTACCCGAACTTTGCCTCGGGCGATATCATCGATATCCGCGGCGGGTATTCCGAGATCTTCTATCCGGCGTCGCCTGCATATATCGTCTGTGCCATCGGCGTATTTCTCTTCCTTGTCTGGGCTGTTGCACGGCTGCGCAAGAACCCGCTTACCGAGATCGTCGCGTTCTTCGGCAAGTATTCCATGCTCGTCTACCTCACTCACCAGATTATCGGCGCCGTACTGATCGAGCCGTTTATCGGTGCATTCGGCGTCGAAACCATCACAATCGGGTGGTTCTTCACGCTGGCGAACATCATTGTCGTCATCATCGTGTTCTTCATCTGCTATATCATCGATACGCTCAAAAAGGATTTTACTGTCCGGTCGGTGTTCCTTCAAATCCTGATCGGCAAATGACAACGCGCTGCATTATGTAAATTTCGTTATTTGAACGACTTACAGCGCAATTCCCTTTCATTTCAGCGTTTGTGTTGCTACTTTCCTTATGCTGATGTGAACCAATCGCACACAAGTTTTTTTCGCTCTACTACGCATACTTCCCGATGAGATGTAGTCCTATTCGCTTTATAGTCATTGCTCTCTGCCTCGCATTCTTTTCGGCCACGAGTCAGGCGCAGCAACTCACAGAAAAGTCCCATAACTTCGAACGCAAGAACTCGATCGGAGTCGCGCTGGGATACGGCCTGAACCTGCATAGCGCCGATTTTCCCGAGCTTCCCGGTGTGGCCAATTGCTGTACCGGCTTTACGGGCGGGTCAGGAACAGCGCCATGGTTCGGCCTTGTGTATAACATCCCACCGGGCGACGGTTTCGGCGTAAATCTGCAGCTCACCTATGTCGATGCATCAGCTGATCTGATCGAAGAAGAAAATATCGGTCCAATAGGCAGTGTGCTGGGCCCGCAGGACGGAATCGTTGAGCACCGGCTCTATTCCACGACAGCGATGCTGGAATTCCGTCCGACCGTAACCTACACGCTGTTCAAGTCCATCCCGCTGACAGGATTCCTCGGCCCGGCCGTCGGTTTTCTGATGACAAACGATGTGCAGCAGGAGGAGGCATTCACAAACCCGCCCGATGCTGCCTTCGACGATGGGAGCAGGGTACGCAACCAGTATGAAGGCGAGGTCCCGGAAGGCGGCTCGCTGTACTTCGGATTGGCGACGGGTCTGCGGTATCATACCTATCTCAGCAAAACGTTGACGCTGGTGCCTGAACTGAGCATTACCGCCGGAATGACGTCACTGAGCGATGGCGTCGACTGGACGCCGAACTTCGTGCGCGGCGGACTTGCGCTCATGTTCACCATGCCGGACCCTCCCCCGCCGCCTCCGCAACAACCGCCGCCGCCTCCGCCCGTGCTTGCAGTGGATCTCGATGCAACCGTGCAAACGAGAAGCGGCACCGAGGTCCCGGAATTCCGCATTGTGGTCGAGGAAATACGGCAGAGCGAGCTCTTCCCGATTCTGCCGTTTATTTTCTTCGATCAGCAAAGCAGTGATTTGAGCAAGACCTCCCAGGCATTACTCGGGCAGCAGGATACGCGATCGTTTGACGAAACAAATCTTCCGAACAACACGCTCGACGTCTACAGCCATGTGCTGAACATCGTCGGCTCGCGGATGCTCGCAAATCCCGAGGCTAACGTGACGCTCACCGGACACAACAATATGACGGGCGAGGAGCGGAACAACACCACGCTATCCCGCAGCCGTGCAGATGCAGTGGAATCCTATCTCACCGATGTGTGGAACATCGACCCCTCGCGGATCACCGTCCGGGCGCGCAACTACCCGCGCGAAGCACCCGAGCGTGAGAGCATCGAAGGACAGCAGGAAGCGCGGCGCGTCGAAATAGAATCCGATACGTACGCGATCCTCGCACCGGTGCAGTGGGAAGACGTGCAGCGGAAACTCATCACGCCGAACATCTCCTTCAAGCCTGATGTGACATCCGAGGCTGGCGTGCGTACCTGGAACCTACTCGTGACGGAGGGTGAGACGGAGTTAGCCTTGTTTGACGGCACGGGCGACATGCCTGCAGCAATTCCCTGGGTTATCGATACGACAGCACCGCCAGAGGCGGGCAGCAATCTCCTTGCCGAGCTGGAGGTACAGGATAACGCAGGACAGACGCGAAGAGCAGAATTTGAAATGCCGGTGGGTCAGGAAGTGAGAACCCGCGAAATCGTCGAGGAGCGCGAAGGAAAGCGCATCGACAGGTTCAGCCTTATTTTGTTCGATTTCCAGAAGTCGACGATCGGTGCCGAAAACCGGCGCATTCTTGAGATCGTGAAGAACGCCATCACGCCGCGTTCAAGAGTGACGATATACGGATTTGCCGACCGTACTGGCAATCCTGAATACAACAGAAATCTCGCAATGGAACGCTGTCAATCCGTCCAGCGAGCGCTCGGCGGAGCACTTGCCAACATCCCGACCACGTTGGAAGCCGTCGGCAGCGACAGACTACTCTTCGACAACGACATCCCTGAAGGCAGAAACTACTGCCGCACAGTGCAGATCGTCGTCGAAACCGGACTTGAATAACGAAACGAATACCACCGTTCGAGAAAGCGGAGTGTACCCATGAATAGATTAGCGATACATATCATCCTCCTTGCAGGCCTGCTGGCGAGCAGCAGCGTTGCGCAGGTGAACTTCAATATCAACTCCATCACCGGGGCGAACTACCCCGAAGTGAGCGCGGAGTTTACCTCGGCTTTCAACGGTGAACAGATTCGAACGCTGAACCCGTCCAACTTCACGGTGGTAGAGAACGGGATCACCCGTCCTGTGACGTATGTCTCCTGTCCGGATCCGATTACGCCGCCGGTGTCGATCACACTGACCTTCGACGTCAGCAACAGTATGGCCATTCTCAACAAGCTCGAGAATGCCAAGTCCGCAGCGCGGACGCTGGTGCAGGCACTTGACTTCCCCCCGGCGCGGGTCGGCATAACGGGTTTCGACGATACCACCTACATCTTTCAGCCGTATTCGAACAACAAGAGCACCGTCCTGACGGCGATCGACAACGTCCAGACGCTGGGAAACAACACCGACCTCCAGGGTGCATTTACCGATCCCGTGAAAGGCGCTCTGGATTTCACCGAGAACCAGGTTGGCGATAAGTACATCGTTATCTTCACCGACTATCAGCAAGACTTGTCGATGGGTCAGCAGCGGGCGATTTGGGAACGCGCACTTGCCGAGGGCATCAAGATCATCACAGTGCTGGTGACGGAGTTCGATGTAAGCTGGTCGCTGCGAAACATCGCGAATAACAGCGGCGGGCAGTGGTACGAAAGCGTGAACACCGAAGCGGAGGCGATTCAGATATTCGAAAGCATCGCCGCGAATCTGATATATATCTACCCGGAATGCGAGCTGCGGTATGAGACCGACGGCTGCGAACCGCGGCGCGACGTGCAGATAACGCTCCGCTACAATGGCCGGCAGGATACGGAAAACAGAACGTACACCGTGCCCCAGGGTGCAATCACAACGCTCGAAGTTCTTCCATCCCACCTCGATTTCGGGAATATTCCGAACGGTACCACGCAGCAGCGAACGGTGCAGATTCGTGCGTTGGACGGGAATATTACCGTCAACAGTATCGCGAACAGCGTCGGCCGCTTCACAGTCGTTGGGATGGGCGGACTCACGCCGCCGTTCACAATCGCGGAAGGCGAAAGCGTTAACGTGACAATAGAGTACCGCTCAGCCGGTCCGGGGCGTGTATCCGAGCATTTGCCGATTACTGCCGATACGCCGTGCCAGAACCACCTCATACTTGCAGGCGGCGAGGTAAACGACAACCCAATCCGGCTGGATAACCCCAACGGCGGCGGCAGGTATTTTGTCGACGACGTCCTCGAATGGCGATGGTCGGGCGTCCAGTCGACAGCAGGAGTTCAGCTTGAGTATTCGACTGATGCAGGATTAAACTGGTATCGGATCTCTACTGCCGCATATAATTTCAGGAGAAACTGGATCGTATCGAACACGCCGAGCGACTCCTGCATCGGGCTTGTCTGGCTCGACGGTCAGCGCACCCTGAACAAGGACAGCAGTTGGCTGCCGACGCAGCCGCGGGACTTCACAGGCGTTGCTGTAGCTCCCGGCGGCTCGATCATGGCAGTGGCGCTTTCCGACGGCCGCATCAAACTCTACTATCCGTTCGATGGTGTTCATGTGCGGACATTCACCGCCCACGGCGGCGGAGTGAACGGCCTCTCGTTCTCCCCGGACAGCCGCTACCTGGCGACATCGGGCGGAGACCGGCGGCTGAAAGTCTGGGACATCTCGGACGGAAGCCTGGAATTCCAGACACCGACGTTCCCGCAGCCGACTTACGGCGTGCATTTTTCCGAGGACGGCCAATACCTTGCCGGCGGGGATAACGGGATCGTACGGCTGTACGCAACGTCCGACTGGTCAGAACAATGGTCTGTCACCGGGCAGGCTTCCGCCGACGGCGATGTGGTTATCGATCCGCTCTCTCGCTGGGTGGCCTCAACACGCGGCAACAGTGTCGTCATTCTCGATATCGCTGACGGAGCGCGCATTCAGACGCTCAATGGGCACAGCGGCGCAGTGCGCTCGCTCGATGTCTCCGACGATGGACGGGTCATCGCCAGCGGTTCGGCTGATAACAGTGTGCGGATATGGAATACCTTCCACTGGAGGCAGTCCAACGTTCTCACCGGGCACAGCGGCACTGTGAATTCCGTCGATCTTACCAGCGGCGGTTTGCAGGTTATTTCCGGTTCCGACGATAACAGTGTGAGAGTCTGGGATACGCGAAGCGGCGGAACCAGCTATACATTCAACGGGCACGGTGATGACGTACGCGGCGTCTCGCACAGCCGTTTGTTCGGCATGGTGGCGTCGGTTGGCGAGGACAGGACCGTCCGTGTCTGGTCGTTCCTCCCCGAACTCGCGGATAAGAGCGACAGCAATTGGGCCATTGTCGCCCGTGTCACGGATCTATTCGCTAACGTCCCTGAATTCGATGTCCTGCAATGTCCCGGCGAAACGTCCGAACGGCGGGTTGTGCTCTACAACACTGGCAATCAGCCGGTTGCAATTACGAACGCCCTCTTTGAAGGCGGCGACCCCGGTAATTTCTCGATTACATCTACCAACACCCCGCCGCCCGAGATCGTCCTTCAGCCCGAAGACAGCCTCGTGTTCACTGTCGAATTCACAGCCACGGTCCCGCGCGACTACGATGCGGTACTGCGGTTTGAAACAGACCACCCAACATTGACATCGCTGACGGTACCGTTGACAGGAACGCTGCTCAACGTCGACTACACGATTTCCCGAACGGAATTCGACTTCGGCGAACTTTACCACTGCACCGTCCCGGTGACAGATACGCTGATCGTGACGAACACGGGCGAAGTCGATATCAACATCACGCTGCCGGTGAATGAACTTGACGGTATCGTCTCCCTGGAACCTGGTATGCCGATATTGGTCCGGGTTGGAGAATCCGATACGCTCGTTCTCACCCTGGATCCAACCGCATACCAATTGATCGACGGTACGCTCGAGCTCGAATCGTCCCCGTGCGGCATCCGGGCGCCGTTCACCGTGAAGGCCGATTACATTGACTCGCATCTCCTCGTGTCTCCAAATCCGATTGATTTCGATTTCACACCGGTGGGCGACCGCTCGCATGTCACGGTGACCGTAACCAACCCAACCAGCATACCGAGGATTCTCGAGGTTGTCGAATTCTCAGAGTTAGAATTCAGTATGCGGACACCCGCGGATGTCCCTGCGAATATACCGCCAATGGGCGATGTGAGCTTCGATATCAGCTATGTGCCGACTTCCGAGGGAAGTCACAGTGCAATCATGCGTGTGATCTCCTATGCCCCCTGTCTCGACACGACCTTCGTAGAAGTGCGCGGGTCCTCATCGCGGAAGCCTGAGATCGTGGCGACGCCGCCGACATTCCAGGATCTGATCTGTCCCGACGAGCTAAGCACCGCGGCGGATGTTCTCATCCGCAACATCGGCGGCACTGATCTCGTGATAGACACCATGTATTTCCAGGGGCCGTTCGCTGTGAATTATTCGTTCGCAACGGCGCCTGTCTTCCCCATCACGCTTTCGCCGAACGGTTCATCGACGCATGGAATCCAGTTCGATGCATCGGTTATCGGGCTGCATGCAGCGGAGCTTGTCGTCATCAATAACTCCGAGAACGCACAAACATTTATCGTGCAGCTGCTCGCCCGGAAGGATTCCGTCGGCTTTGAGTTCGATGTCGCCAGCTTCGACTACGGTGAAGTCTACCACTGCGATCTCCCGATTACGGAGCAGGTGATTCTCAGAAACACCGGCACGCTTCCGGTCTCTATCTCGATGAATCCTGCCAGCCAGCCGGTGTGGGTGGACTTCAGCATCGCATTCCCGCAGAACCTTGCGGTAGGTGAAGAGATAACGTTCGATATGACGATCGATCCTCTTGGTCTGGGCATGTTGGGAGCAGGCATTGCGTTCGAAGAGGATGTGTGCAACACCATGCATCTACTCGACGTCAATCTCGTGTATGCCGACTCGCGGCCTATTCTGTCCGCGTCGCTGATAGACTTCGGCTCCACGGCAATCGGCATACCTGTACAGGGCGGGATCACGGTGCAGAACCAGATCGGCTCGCCGATCACGATTGCCGCTATGGAATTTGAAGGACCTGCGGACGGCGTCTCACGGCTGCAGCCCGCTACCCTGCCGGTTTCGATAGCAAGCGGCGGTGTGATCACCGCGCAGTTCGAATACAACCCCGCTGCACCGGGCAGCGTCGATACCCGTCTCCGGATCATCACTTCCGCTCCGTGTATCGATACGCTCTATGTGAACGTGCTCGCCACCTCGCAGCCTTCCGTGACCGAGGTATCCCTGCCCGAGACGAGCGCAGAAATCGGAGAGCGTATTGTACTCCCGTTGTTCCTCGAATCGAGTCAGAACCTGGCGCTCAGCGGTGCGACGGCATTCATCGCCGAAGTGAGCTACAACGCATCCATGCTCTGGCTCGAAGATGTGACAGCGCCGGACGGTACAGTCGACTTCAGTACGACGATGAACGGCGATATCGTGACCGTGCAAATCACCGTCGATCGCGAAAACGTACCCTCAACCGGTGTACTTGCCGAACTCCACGTCCTTGCCACCCTCGGCAACGACACGACAACGGCATTAAGCATAGACAGTTTTGTATGGACCGACGGCCCCGTCTCGGTAAACACCATCGACGGCAGTTTCAAGACGCTCGGTGTGTGCATGGCGGGAGGCGCCAGGCTGGTGCGGTTTAACCGCGCAGCGACGCTCTTCCAGAATGCGCCGAATCCATTCAACCCGGTGACGGAAATTGCGTTTACGCTTCCGGAGCCGATGCAAGTCCGGCTGGAAGTCTTCAGCTCTCTTGGCGAGCGGATATCTGTGTTAGCGGATAAAACGTTTGAGGAGGGCTATCATACGCTCCGGTTTGACGGCAGCAATCTGGCGTCGGGCGTCTACATCGCAGTTATGCGGGCCGGAGGCGATGTACAGTCGATACGTATGATACAGATGAAATAGCTAATAACGGGATCAATCCCTATGCTAGAGGTCGCTCGGTGAAACACAAATCGTCGAGCGACCTTATATTTTTGTGTCGTTCAGGTCTACGTCGTTGAACTTCATGAGATCCGGCGAGCGCATCTCTTCCAGGTAGTTCTCTTCTTCCGTCTCTTTCACATCCGCATACTTTTTATTGACAAGGTAGTCCACCTCGCCAAATCGTTCGAGGATGATTTCATTGTAGACTTTGAGTCGCGTCCGGACGCTCTTCAGGAACTCGATCTCGCGCTGGCTCGGCGCTTCGGTTACGTGCATCATACGCATGATGATTTCGAGTATGAGCAGTTCCTGGATAAGCGTGAGTTCGGCTTCCCGCAGTCGATGGAAGTACACCTCCATCGCATGTTCGTGGTTTGTGCGAAGCTTTGCCAGTAGATCGGCCATGATCCGGTCGCAATCGAGATCCTTGAAGTACGAAGCTATTTTACTGTAGCTCTGTATCTCTCGTATGTTGTCTTCGTTCATCTTCCCGTCGGCTGCACGGACGAAGATTGCTGTCTCGAAGAGAAGTTCTTTAAATTGTGCTGTTTCCATAGATATGGCTATTACTTGTATCGTGTAGTTCGTTCAATCGGCTTATCGGCGTAATACTTCGTCGTCGTGCCCGGCCATGATGGGCCTGTCGCGTTCCGGCAGCAAGGCGAAGAGTTGACGGACAATCGTCTTCAGCCTCGTTTTCGATGGATTGGTTGCGATAATATCGTTCGCCTCCATGATGAGATCGTGTGCAACGGTTCTGTTTCGCCATGCATGCGTATCAAATTCCTGATCAAACCCGCGGATGAACCCGATCCAGAGCGTGATGTCCTGGCTCACGAGGTTGAACTCTGTAGATTTAATCTCCTTGATGAGCTCTTTGGCGACCTTGATGTTCATTTCGCGAAGGACGGTGTTCGAGCGGTGCTGAATCTGCTGGAGCAAAATCTGCGAGCGCTCGTCTCCGTACTTCTGCTGGGCAGCCTGCAGGCGGCGGACGCCGTCATGCAATTCCTTCTCGATCCGCGGCCAGGAGCTTTCCTCATGCACTCTATCGACCTGCTTGAGTACTTCGCGTAGGCGCTCCATCACCTGCGTCTTCGTGTTGTAATCTGTCGCGCCTTTTTCGAGGAGATCCAGCAGCTCGTCGAGTTCGCGGAGCAGCTTGTCGATCTTAATCTTCTCTTCGGCAGGGACTTCATCCTTCAGTGTCGCGAGGGTTTGGAGTCCGTGATTAATCTCGCTTTCGAGCAAGGTTGCGTCGTACTCTTTCTGCTTGATCTCAGGCAGAGGAACCTCGATCGTTTCGTCGATATCCCGGAAATCCGCGGAAAGCTTGATACGCCGCGAGCTATCGACATCAATGGTGATTTCGATATCGCTATCCGGCGGAAGGTACTGCGGCAGGTCCTCGCCCGTAATGACAACCATGCCTGCAAGTTCGTTGAGGATGGCACGCGTATAGGGTTCGCCTTCGTAGATAGGGATCTTCAGGACATCTTCCTTCATACCCGGACGCACTTCCTTCTGATTCTTGAAGACGTTCTTCCCGCGGGCGGGCAATGTCTGGTTCTTCTCGAGCCCGCGTAGCGGCTGCAGTACCTGCCGTTCAATCTGTGTATCGAACGCATCGATGCAGAGCGAATACGGCAGCGTGGCGTTTGCGACTTTGAGCCCTTGAATGATCGTGAAGTTCGACGGCTCGCAGGGGAAGCTGTTACCCAACTGGTCGTACAGCGCGATAGTGAAGCTGTTTGCCGCGCCCTGATTCAACTGCACGGTAGTTAGATGAACATCGTCCTGCATTTCGATCCGGCCGCTGGACCAAGCCCTATCATCCCTGGTGATCTCGGCAATGAGGGAGTCCGGTATCGTACCATCCGATCCGTTGCGGTCGATGCGGAAGCCAAGATTCTCCTCGAGTTCGACGGTTGTCTCGGGGTACTTCAGCGCGAGCTGGATCTTGGTGCGATCGCGCCGCACAAGTTGGTTCGGCATATCGCGCGTCGATGCGAACAGCGCCGCGCCTTTTGCAACCGCCGTCATCGGATCGATGCTCGTATCGATGTTCGGAGTCACCTGCTCGACGAGCATCTTGCGCATCGTCTGTGAGAATGTAGGACCGCCGACGAGGATCACGGTTTCCAGATTGTCGCCCGTGATGTTGTTCCGCTCCAGCAGCGTTTTCGTGATATCGATACTGCGCTGGAATGACGGCTTGGCGATGCGCTCGAAATCCTGCAGCGAGATGGACAGGTCGAGTTCCATGTCCTCGCCTTCATCGTCCACGCCGAGCGGTTTATACGTGAACACGTCGAAGCTGTGATTGATCGAGAGGGCGACCTTCGCTTCCTCGGCGATGAACTTCAGCGCATCGCGAAGAATGGCTTTGGAGAAATCATTACTGAGAATCTTATCAATCGTGTAGTTCTCTTTGAGATATGGGATGAGGATGGAATCGACGATCGCATAATCGATGTTCTTGCCGCCGAGGTGGTTATCCCCATCGGTATCGACGACCTTCATGATGCCTTCAACAACCTTCATGATCGCGGCATCGAACGTACCTCCGCCAAAGTCAAAGACGAGCCAGTAGCCGGTCATCTTCTTGGAATCGACGCCATATGCCAGGGAAGCGGCAATGGGTTCCTGGAGCAGTTCGCAATACTTGAATCCCGCGAGATCGGCTGCCCGCTGCGTGGCATCGAGCTGGTTCTGGCGGAATTTCGCAGGTACAGTAATGATGGCGGAATCGACCTCATCGTCGCGGACATACGTCTTCAGCGTTTTCAGAATCTCCGAAGAAAGCTCCTCTGATGAATACGCACGCTCCATATGCAGACACTTGTATGCCTTATCGGTCCCCATGGTACGTTTGAATTCAATGAACGTGTTAAACTCTTCAATCGATTGGCCTTCCTTCGTCATCTCTTTGAGCGAGGTTAAATACTCGTCGCCATACCGGTTATATGCTGCGTCACCGACGATGAGAGTTTTCTTCCGCGAGAAGTGTACGCAGGAAGGCGTCGTATCCTTCTGCGTATCGCTCTTGACGATCACAATCTTTCCGTTCCGAACTCTGGCAATTGCGGAATTGGTGGTTCCTAGATCAATGCCGTAATCAATTTTCAGACGTGCCATGCGTATTGATGCTTCAGGGTTTGTAATTATTCGTACGATTTACTGACTTCTACTTTTGCTTGCTGGACCATGACCCCGTTGTAGTTCACCTGCGGGCGAATAACGTCGGTGATGGTCTCATCTTCGGTGGTCTCGTCTTCCCTCGGCACAAAGCGCGCTTCGACGTTCAGTCCGTCCACGTACTTGGCCCCAATCAGATCGACCACCTCATACCCCTCCATATTCAATTCTTCTTCCAGCCGTTTCAGCGAATTTCGCAAAGCCTTGATACCCTTCGCTTCATCCGGCATGTATTCTATTCGCTTCCTCATACGGTGTATCTCATCCGCTACCCGGATCGGGAGCGTGTGATCATGATCATCCCTGGGGAGCGAGCCTGCCGCATCCCCGGTAGCCGGAGCTCCATTGGCTTGAGGCGTGGCCGCGAAGGTCGACCAGTGCTTCTTCTGCATTTCCAGCAGCGACGATTCTCGCGAGATGGCGTCCGACTGGACGGCATTCCGGAAGCTGTTGAGCCGTAGCTCAAGTTCGCTCACCTGCGCCTTCGCGCGGCGGGTGACGATGAGAACGTATGTCAGCGCGACAGCCAGCAGAACAAGCACCGCGACAAACCAGGGGACGATGCGCTCACCGAATTCCGCGCTGCTCAGCTGGAACTTGGCATTGGTATGATCCGCACTCGACTGCAGCGAGGTCCGGTTCAAACTATCCGCCGCATCCAGATATTCTATGCTTTGCATTTGCTGTGCGATATATGCCCGGAGGCTTTCAATCTGTGCAGTCTGCCTGTCGAGCGACGCCTGTAGCTCCTCGCTGGTAACGTACGTCTCCGCCTCCTGCGCAGTAAGACCAGCAGCGAACCCAATCAGGAGCACCGCAACCCAGCCGATCGATATGAGTTTCAGGTTCGTCATACCATCAACCCGCGGCGTGTCATAATCTTATCGAGCGTCTGGCGGTTGCTTTCGTAGCGCTGCCGAATCTCCGGTTCCATATCCAGCGTATCCAGCGACTCCATCGCCGTTTTCACTCCAGAGGGATCGTCCGTGGTATTGACGTACAAAACGCACATCCCCAGGGCGTTATTCACAACGAGGCTGCTGAGCTGCTGGTAGAATTCATCTTCACCGCCGAGCACATCCTTGATCTTGGTCAACACAGGTTTGCACTTCTTGACGAAGGTCTCTGCGAGTCCGGGAAGCCGAATTCGCTCGTAGTACGAAAGCCCTTTGATGAAGGGCAGTGAACGCACCTCATCCAACACCTCGTCGATCTCGGTTTGCACTACGTGCCGTAATTTCTTGTGTTCTTTATCGCGCTCCCATTTCGCGATCATATCAATGTTGCTCTGAATGCGCGCCCGGATCCGCTCGCTGACGGCAACGTTCAGCGCGCCTTCCGCAAGCCTGCGCGTATCCTCTGCGTGCTTGTGCTCATCGTGCTCGTCGATGGACCGGTTGAAGAAGTCCACGGCGCACTGCAGCACTTCGTTCGCAAGCTTATCGGCAACGATCTGGTACTTCAGCGATTCTTCGCCGAGGATCATCTGCAGATACTCGACGTCCTCCTTCACATTGCGCAGAAGATCCACGCCGTGAAGCTTCGCAAGCTCGGGCTTATCGGTACGCTTTTTCTTCGCGTTCTCGATCTCAAGTTCGATGTGCTGCATCGGCTTGAAGACGAACTTATCCAGCGCGAACTTTTTCCCTTCCTCGGGGAAATACTTCAAACATTCGAGCACTTCGCGCGTGCTGATTCCATCGTCAGTATCGAGATAGGGTTTGAGACTCTGCAGCATTTCGTCGAGCCAGGATTCCACCAGCTTGGCGGGCTCGGGCACCATCGTCGAATCGAGGATTTCATGTCCGAATGAGAGGAACGAATTCGATGAAAATACCTTACCGGCGAGAATGACGCCCTTCGTGAAGTATTCCGAATGGAGCTTCTGCCCCTTCTGGGCTATCGACAGCAGTAAAACCGAGAGATTATGGGCGTTCGAGAGGTTCTTCTTGTTGACCTTCCCGCCTTCAATCGACTTCGACCAGATTGAGAGCGCTTTCTGGATACTGCCTTCTTTGAGGATCTTGAACGCCTCGGAATCGTTTTCATCCTTGACGTAGAACCAAAACAGCGCATAAAACAGCTTGCTATCGGGCTGCTCTATCCTGTTTGATGCTTCCTTAATCGATTCAACGGTCCGTTTACATTCCGGGAGGAAACTGAGATCCGAATCGAATTCCAGTGACGCACCCATCTCCGCCCGAATCGTCAGATCTGAGATCGTGCGGGCGATCTCGCGTTCTGTCGCCGATACCGGGATACCAAGGATTCGAAAAGGATTATTGTAGATGAGATTCATCAATATATCGCTGCTCTAGGACTTCTCGACGTTCATAACCATTCATACATGCCGCCCGCAGGCGGTTCGCTATTGCTACGAATCAATGTAGTTATTCAAATCCCTGATTGACACCTTAAAAAAACCTTACTTTTGTGCTTTTTGCATTATATTACACTGTGTTGAAGCTGAGAATTTGCAGCTGGTTGTCACTTGGAACCTACTTTTGGTTGCAGTTTTTGACGCCGGTACCGATAAAAAGAACATTGTGATTCCGCTTCCTACAGCGAAAAGCTTCCATGAAACTCTACCCTTTTATCTTTACCGCAATCCTTGTTGTGATGCTGCTGCCGGATGTCCATGCCCAGGACGAAGACGGCTTCGGCGTTCGCCAGTACCAGATCGGGATCGGGATAGCGCCGCTCGGCATTACGGATAAGAACGACCTGGATTCCTTCATCGAATACGGCGCGAGTATATCCGCCGAGCTGACGGTTCCGGAGAACCTCTGGGTCCGGCTTTCGATGGCCTATGCAGACTCGTACGTCAAGTCCCCGCCGGAACTACTATCGGAAGGCGATTTCAATATCCTGCGGACCGACTTGTTCATCCTCTACGGCGGCTCGTTGTATGGGGGCATCGGAATCGGGTATTACTCGATATCGCACGATCTGAGCCAGGGGGCGATAGAAGCATTTCAAGATCTGGGCCTGGAAGCGGAGGAAAGCGTGGATAATTCGCTTGCATTCTCCCTTAAGGCAGGCGTAAAAAGCGGTGGAGATATCGGGTACTTCATCGAGGCGACCGTCTCGCAAGTTCCGGCAACGGTCACCAGCACAATTACGGATTCGAAGACGGGACTCAGCGCAACGGCAGAGCCGGACTACACGATCACCATCGCCAGCTTTTTCCAGATTGGTATATATCTGACATTATGACGAAGCCGAGACA
>PABJ01000199.1 GCA_002699105.1 Ectothiorhodospiraceae bacterium
GAAACGCTGACGGACGAAGTGCAGGGCGAAGGCAGCTACAGCGTACGCTTCTCCGCAAACGATCTGCCATCCGGCATCTACTACTATGAACTTCAGACGAAGACAAGCACACACACCAGGAAAATGATTCTGAACCGCTAATCCCGCTCAGCCTCTCTACATGCAAAGGCGCCCCTCGGGGCGCCTTCGTGTTTATGACGCAGCGTATCGAAATCGCGTTGCAGTTTGGGGAGGTACTGATTAGCCGGGGCTCTACCGTCATCCCGCCGACATATCTAAAATATCCAGCACTAAGACACTTGACTAACAGGCTTGAAGGGGTTATCTTAGTCGCGGTTACCCCTCCATAACCACGTACTGCGACCGGCATTCCACCCGGTCGGGACCGGCACATTACCGGCCCTTCGAACGTCTATCATTTATACACTCCGGACATCACAGCGGCATCCGCATGGGCGCTGCATATACTTCATATTCAATTCCGTGAAAGGAGCACACAATGCCTACAATCAATCACTTCGAAATCGTTGCCGACGACCAGGAACGCGCGAAGAAGTTTTACAACGACATCTTCGGCTGGGAGTTCAAAGAAATGATGGGCTACCATTTCTTCGAATCCACCGGCCACAACGGCGAAAAAGGTCTGAGCGGCGGCCTCGGTCCGCGTCAGGATCCGCAGCAGCAGAGCAAGCCCTACATCGATGTGAAGGACATGGATAGCTACATCGCGAAGATCGAGGCGAGCGGCGGAAAGATTATCGTCCCGAAGATGGCAGTCCCGAACATGGGCTACATGGCGCACTTTATCGATTGCGAAGGCAACCAGATGGCCATGTGGGAAACCGATGAAAACGCGCAATAGTGCAGCGCATTCTGTAGATTAGAACGAACATCCATTTCACCAACACGGATATCACGATGAGCGCCAAAAAAGTGGAAGGCTTCCCCAAGGAAGCGGTTGCATTCCTTGCCAAGCTCGGCAAAAACAACGATAAGAACTGGTTCCTCGATCACCGCGATGAGTTCGAGGAGAAACTGATGGAGCCTGCGCGGGAATTTGTCACCGCCGTCGGCGATGAACTCAAGAAGGTCCGTCCGGATATTATCGCCGATCCAAAAACGGATAAATCCATTTTCAGGCTTCATCGTGATGTCCGGTTTTCGAAAGATAAAAGCCCTTACAAGACCAATCTCGGCATACTCTTCTGGGAAGGCGAGGCAAAGAAGATGGAGAACCCTGGATTCTACATGCACTTCGAGCCGAAGACATTCTTTGCGGGCGTGGGGATGCATATCTTCACGAAAGATCAGCTGAAAATCTATCGTGATGTGGTCTCCCAGACCGGGCCGAACAAGGAGCTCGCCGATGCGGCGAAGAAGGTGACAAAGAAGGGCTACGAGATTTGGGGGAAGCATTACAAGCAGGTTCCCCGCGGCTACAGCGACGACATCCCCAACGCGGAATATCTCCTCCACAACGGGATCATGGCCGGTATCACGGTGGATAATGTGAAGGAGTTATACGAACAGGATATGAAAAAGTATGCCGTGAAGCTCTTTAAGGATATGCTCCCCATCCACGAATGGTGCCTGAAGTATATCGTGCAGGGATAATTGGAACAAGAACCATGACGAACATCGAACCTATTGTCAGAATATTTACCGCATGCTCGTATAGCTTTCACGTCAACCTGAAAGGGATCTCTCACGAGGAAAGCCTGAAGGTGCCTTTGCCCGGTATGAACTGCGCCAACTGGGTTGCCGGTCACATCGTGAAGTACAAATACGATGTGCTTGAGGCGCTCGGCGTCGATAAACCGGCTGAGGATTTTTCCCGGTACGACCGGCAGAAGACGTTCGTCCCGGAAGATGCGGCATCGATCGAAGAACTCGTCACCCTCTCGCGCGAACTGAGCGATACGATCGTTGATAAACTCAAGCAACGCGAATGGTCCGAGACCGGCGAGGACGTCGAAGTGCTTACGAGAATCTCATTCTGGGGATTCCACGAAAGCTATCATGTCGGTCAGCTCGGTATGCTCCGGAAAGCGCTCGGCAAGGATGGAGCGATTCAGTAGGACCCGGTACCGGTGTCAACAGAAAACCGCGGTACGTTTTGGCGCACCGCGGTTTTTCACATTCGATAGAACGTAAGTCTATTTCCAGGTATCCGCGAAGTCCTTCGCGTACTGCCCAAACGGTATCGGGTCGTGACCGGTGATTTTCTTGACCTCGTCGTTTACAGGTGCGTTGTACCCGGCACGCACAAACTGAAACAGTCCGCTCATCATTTCGGCGTTTGCTTCGTCGTATCCCATGTTCATCATCGCGCCCCGGAAGTCCTCGTCCGAGATCGGCTGGTACTTCACTTCTTTCCCGGTTGCCTCTGAAATTTTCGACGCAACGTCAGCGTAAGTTAGCTGTTCGGGTCCGGTGAGTGTGTACGCCTTGTTCTTATGCTTTGCATCGTGCAGCGCAGTCACGATCACATCGGCAATATCGCGCGTATCAATAAAGCTCGTTTCCGCCTGCTCCGCAGGTGCGTAGATGGCGCCTTGCTTAATCGTATCGGTCATCCACGAGCTGAAATTCTGATTGAACCAGTTCGGCCGGACGATAGTGTAGTCGATTCCCGAATTCTCCAGATAGAGCTCCGCCTTCCGCATCGGGATTTCATCGTTTGCATCCACACCCATGGCGGAGTGCAGCACGATGTGTTTCACGCCTTTCTTTTTTGCGGTATCGATAACCGGGGTCAGCAACTCGTCTGCGTTTGGTGTCGCAGGCGGTGCTATAAGTACAAGCTTTTCAACACCTTCGAGGGCCATATCGAACGAGGATGGCTTGGTGTAATCGAAGTGCACCAGCATCGCATCGCCCAGGTCCATTTCGCGCGCTTTCACCGGATTTCTTACTGCGGCCCTGACATTATCATCACGCTCGGCGAGCTTTTTTGTGATATCGCTCCCGACGTTTCCGGTGGCCCCAGTCACGAGGATTTTCTTACTCATCATGCGCTCCTTGGTCTTTGTGCTATGGAAGGTGATTGTAACATGACTTAACAGCCGGTACGGGAACTCCGTTCCGCACGGCACCTGCGCGAAGCCGTTATGTGAATCGTCGATAGGACTCGAAGTTTAATAAAGAATATCCTCAAAGTTTTGTACATTTCACTCTTGCAGTCCCACATGGAGAGTCGTATGCCAGCCCATATCCTCGTCGTCGACGATGAGCCTGATCTGGAATTGCTTGTCCGGCAGAAATTCAGAAAACACATCCGGAACGAGGAATTCAATTTCTTCTTCGCACATAACGGCGAAGAGGCGCTCGACGTCCTTGAGCAGCATAAGGAGATCGAGATATTGATGACCGACATCAACATGCCGAAGATGGATGGGCTTTCGCTCCTATCCGGCATTAAGGAGCGGGATGTGAATCCTCTGCTCAAGTCGATCATCGTCTCGGCTTACGGCGATATGGCGAACATCCGCCAGGCGATGAACAGAGGCGCTTTCGACTTCATCACGAAGCCGATTGATTTCTCGGACGTCGAGATTACACTGCAGAAAACGATCGGCCTGCTGGATACGCTGAAGAGCGCCAAACGTTCAGAAAAAGAACTGACACAGCTCTATCAGCAGCTGCACGCTGCAAAACAGATCCAGCAGTCGATTCTGCCGCAGGACTTCCCGCCTTACCCCGAGCGGAAGGAATTCGATGTATTCGCCCATATGATTGCAGCGAAGGAGGTCGGCGGCGATTTCTACGATTTCTTCCTCATCGATGAGAACCGCTTCGGGTTTGTCATTGCCGACGTCTCGGATAAAGGAATTCCGGCGGCAATCTTCATGGCGGTAAGCCGGACGGTGCTGAAGGGCACAGCCACGCAAGGGATATCGCCTTCGGAATGCCTGGAACGTGTGAACACGATCCTCAATAATGAGAGCGATTCCGGCATGTTCCTTACCGCGTTTTACGGGATACTGGATGTGAAGTCGGGGAAGATCGACTACGCGAACGGCGGACACAATCCACCGTACCTCGTGCGTAACGGAAGCGGTGTGATCCCCGTCGCATCGAACAGCGATCCTCTGATCGGCATCATCGATAATGCGAAATATGAACAGTTCAGCCTTGACCTGAAGGAAGGCGATACCCTGTTCCTGTTTACCGACGGCATTACCGAAGCCCTGAATAAGACCGAAGAAATGTACAGCGAGGACAGGCTGATTGAAACGCTGCGGAAGCAAACCGGCAGCGCTCCCGAAGTCCTGATACCGAGCATCATCTCCGAGATTGCGGACTTCGCCCAGGGTGCACCGCAATCCGACGATATTACGTGTCTTGCTATCCGCTACAATGGAGCATCCACATGAGCGATGAACCGCTACATATGAGAGAGCCCGGTATCGATACCGGCGAATTGGATGTACAAGTCGATACAGTTGACGGCGTCGAAGTCGTAAGAGTTGCAGGCAAGATCCTTTCGAGCAATGTGCATACGCTGGAAAGCGTGGTACAGGATCTCATCGGAAAGGAAAAGCTGCAGATAGCCTTCGATCTCACCGAAGTACCGTACATGAGCAGCGCCGGAGTCCGCGTCATCCTGCTGTGTGCAAAGTCCATGCAGAAACGCAACGGGTCGTTCGCATTGTTCGGACTCTCGGAATACAACATGAAGGTGTTCGAAGTAGCGGGCCTGCATTCTATTCTGCCGATCATGCCGGATTGGGAAGAAACAAAGCGATTCATCGAATCGGCAAACGGTTGATGCACGAAGAGATTAACTATCATTTATAGAAGGAGAACGTACCGTGCAAATGTTTGTAACTAACGCGAAAAAGTTCGCACGATTGGTGCTGGTTATCGTACCTGCCCTTGCAATTCTATGGGCCTGTGGAAATCAAAAGACGGAAGAAGAAACCGGCGAACTGACCGAAGGGCTTACCAAAAAGTGGAAGCTGAGCATGGTAAAGTTCGAAGAACTTCATCAGACCGAGAATGCACAGAAGGGCTTTCAGGCGGCACTGCGTGATGCAGGGCTTGAAGAAGGCCGCGACTACACGATGGATGTCAGCAATGCCGAAGGCGACAGCAAACTCGTACTGAGCCTTGTCGATCAGGCCGTCAGCAACAATGCCGATATGATGGTATGCTTGCAGACCTCGACTCTGGAACCGGCTATTCAACGCGCGAAGAACATGCCTATCGTCTTCATGGTCGTTGCGAATCCCTTCCTCGTCAGCTCGGCAGGCAAGAGCGACCAAATGAAACCGCCATATATCACGGGCGTCTATACGATGACGACGTTCGATAAGATGATGGGCTACATCAAGGAGACAATGCCGGATGTCCGCAGAATCGGCACGCTGTTCTCCAATGATGAAATGAACGCCGTCTACTACAAACAGCAACTCGAACAGGCTGCCAAAAAGGCGGGAATCGAGGTCGTTTCCAACGGCATCTCGAACAAATCGGATATCAACATCATTGCACAAACGCTGTGTTCGAAGAACATCGACGCTGTCTGCCAGATCGAGGATAACCTTACGAGTGCTGTATTCCCGACGCTTGCGAAAGTCGCAAAGCAAAACAAACTGCCCGTGTTCTCCTTCGTCAAGGATCAAATCAACGAAGGCGCTTCGCTTGTCTTTGCACCGGACTACTACGAGGCAGCCCGCGATGCGGGCAACATGGCCCTCGAAATCATGAAAGGCAAATCACCCGGCGATATCCCGTACATGCGGATTCAGCGATTCTATTTATATGCCAATCCTGCCGCAGCATCGGAAGTCGGTCTGTCGTTGCCGGAGAGCATACTGAACGCTGCAGACGAAGTGGTCGGGACGGCGGCGAGCAACTAGGCACCGCCTGCTTCCATGAAGCTATCGCACACAACACGCGGAGGCATCACCCTCGTCCACATCGAGGGCAGACTGGATTCTAACTGGTCGAGTCACTTCGCATCGGAACTTGAAGAAATCGTCCGCGAGAGTACGAACAATATTGTTCTGAATTTCGCGGACGTTTCTTTTCTCAGCTCGGCCGGTATCCGTGTGCTGATGCGCTATCACAAGCTTCTTTCTGAGTCCGGCGGCAGCTTGAAGATTATCCATCCGAACAGCAACGTCCGTTCGGTGCTGGATATGACGGGCATATCCAAGTTTATGATCGGGAATCCGTCCGATATACTTGAATCAGGTTCGGAAGATTCGGGTTCGGAGGAGGTGCGGCAATTTAGGGGATTCCAGGTGGAACACGTCCGCATCGACCGAAGCAACGAGATGGTACTGCATGTGCATGGAGACCCGGAATCAACTCCGGTGACCGGTGCCGGTGAGGCAACCCACTTGACGATTGCAGAAAACGCGGGCAGCGTCGGACTTGGCGCTCTCGGCGGTGAGGAAGCCGGTACAACCGGCGAATTGGGTGAGTTCATGGCGATGCACGGCTCGGCAGCATACATTGCCGCCGACGATTCCTCGGTACCCGACTACCTCTCCGAACCAAACCTCGATCCGTCCATCCTGGCGAAGTACGCAATCTCGTGGAAAGGCGAATACTCGGATCGATACTGGTTCCTCCAGGACTCGGACGAAAAAACCATCCCCCTTTCGCGGCTCCTGGATGTGAATGAAGAACTCTGCGGAAGCGGCGACACGGTGTTCACGATCATCGCGGAGACGGACGGCCTTATCGGCGCGCAGTTGCGCAACGAGCCGGAACCCGGAACGCAGGGCATGTTCGAATTCCCCGCCATCCGCGATAGGTTCCGCTACACGTCCGAGCCCGAGCATCACCGCTCTCTTGCGATTGTCACCGGTGTTACTGCCAAGAAACCCTCTACGGCGCTGGAACCGTTTCTGCGTCCGTACGGCGCCGACGGCACACGACAGGTACACATCCACGCATTGGCCTGTACCTACCAGATCCTGACGGCGAATACCGCTCCGGTACACGAACGCATCTATACCCTGCTTCGCTCTTCGATGCCGGTCGGACTGCTGCATCTGATGTTCGATCACCGGAAGTCGCCCCCGATGCAGGAAAGCGCATTTACGCGCGGGATGTGCTGGGTGGCGCCTGCCTGCTTCAAATGCGATGACGAAAAGACGGAGGAAGAAAGCTGATGCACCTCTTCGTCACTTCGCTCATTCAAGGGCTCAACTTCGCACTGCTCAGCATCGGTGTGTTCATCACATTCCGCGTTTTCAGATTCCCCGACATGACGACGGAAGGCTCCTTCGCGCTTGGCGGTTCGGTCGCAGCCGCACTTATCGTCACCGGTGTCGACCCCCTGCTTGCTACCATAGCAGGCGGCATTGCCGGATCGGTAGCGGGCATACTGACGGGGGTCATCCACACGAAGTTTAACGTCAACATCCTGGTTGCCGGTATTATCCTGACGACTGCTTTGTTTTCCGTCAATTCGCACATCCTCGGCGGCCCATCGTTGAAGCTCTACTCGGAAGTCACGCTGATGACAAAGGCGGATACGATTGCCGAGAGCCTCTTCGGCATGCCTGCATACGAGTTCCTCGGAGCCTCGGGTGTGTCGTCGGGGAATCTCGTGCGTCTGGTTCTGACGCTCTTCACCATCGGTGCGCTTGTTGCCGCTCTCCGGTGGTTCTTCAAAACGCATCTCGGTCTGTCGCTTCGCGCCGTCGGTGAAAACGATACCATGGCACGGCCCCTCGGGATCTCAGTCAGCACAATGATTATTGTCGGGCTGGCGCTGGCAAACGGCTTTATCGCAGCGTCGGGTGCGGTGTATGCGCAGGCGTACGGCCTCGCTGCATACGACGACGGCATCGGGATGCTGGTTAGCGGACTTGCCGCGGTCATGCTGGGGAAGGTCATCATCTCGTCCAACAAGTTCGGATGGGGCATCCTCGGTGCGGTCATCGGAAGTATCATTTATCAACTCATCGTTGCGACCATCCTTACGGTCGGGAATTTTGAACGGGACATCCGCCTTGTGACGTCGCTGTTCCTGCTTGCTGTGCTTATTCTTCCGGATATCATCAAACACCTGCGCGCCGGGACCCTCGGTAATTTCATCAAGTCGTACGCCGGTACGAGGGGGTCCTGATTCCATGTTAGTACTCCGCGGCATATCGAAAATCTTTCATCCCGGCACAACGCAGGAAGTACGTGCTCTGGATAATATCAATATTGAGATCTCACCCGGCGAATTCGTTGTCGTCATCGGCACGAACGGATCCGGTAAGTCGAGTTTGCTGAATATCGTCGCAGGTGCGTATGGACCGGATAGCGGCAGCATCACGATCGACGATCACCATGTTGAAGATACCCTCGAGCACGAACGCGCCGGCTTGATCGGGCGGGTGTTCCAGGATCCGTTCAAGGGGACTGCCGCGCATCTCACCGTGGAGGAAAACCTTGCACTTGCATCAAAGCGCGGCGAAACGCGCGGATTGAAGATTGCCCTGAACGATGCTCTCCGGCGGGAATTCCGTGAGCGCGTACGCGAACTCGGCCTCGATCTCGAGGAACGGCTTCAGTACCGCATGGGCAATCTTTCCGGCGGGCAGCGGCAAGCCCTGACGCTTCTTATGGCGACCTGGAAAGCACCGAAAGTCCTGCTCCTCGATGAGCACGCCGCAGCTCTGGATCCACGTAGTGCTGAGGTGGTGATGGACTTAACACGGCGGCTGGTCACGAAGCACGGTATCACAACGATTATGGTTACCCACAGCATGCAGCACGCGGTGCGTTTCGGCGACAGACTGTTGATGATGCATCGGGGCAAGATCGTCAAGGACTACAGCGGCGCCGATAAACAGCGCCTGAGAACAGCCGAACTTGTCGGCCGATTCGATCAAATGCGAAAACAGGAACTCATGGATGAATCCGTAGCGGAATTGCTACGTACGCAATACGTATGAAAGGTCAGGTGTCATAGTGCCACAAAACCCCCTCCATGTGAGAATAGCCAACCAACTCTCCGAGCTTCCCAAGCTTCACCGAAGTGTCGAAGAGTTTGCGAATGCCTTCCGGATTACCGACGAGGTCGTGTTCTCGGTCAACCTTGTCTTCGACGAACTATTGACGAATACCATATCCTATGGGTACCGGGATTCCGAGCCGCATTACATCGATGTTATTCTGGAGGCGGGCCCGAGTTCGCTGCAAATCCTCATCGCGGACGACGGTATGCGCTTCAATCCGCTGAAAATTCCCGATCCGGACATCACATCCCCTCTCGAACACCGCGAGGTCGGCGGGCTGGGTGTCCACCTCGTTCGCAGCGTCATGGACGATCTTTCCTACGTGTATGAAGATGGGAAAAACAAACTCACTCTGATCAAGCAATACTGACTCTCTCCCGCATGTATCTACGATACAGCGCCCAACAGGACGCCGTATCGCGATAGCCCCAATTCCTTCCTTACTGCAATTCTCCTTCGAACACGAAAAACACCTGCCCATCCGGTGCGGTTGCGATAGCGTTCTTCAATTCGCCGTCCGCTGCTGGCGGCATGCCCTCGGTCGAAAATGCTACTCCCGCCTCCTGCAGCTTCTTGATGCGCTCCGCGCTGTCCTTGGCGAAGTAGGTCAGAGCCGGGGACGTGAACCAGTCCGTTTCGTGGAAGCCGAAAGTCAGCAAACCGTCGCTCATGATGGTCCACTTGTACGGTTCCTTGAAGACGGGGCACTTGTGTTCGAAGCCCAGCTTCTTCCAGAATTCCACCACGGCGCCGAGGTCAGTCACAGGGATCGCGAGCTCGCCGAGCGTGCCCGCCGCAGCGTGGGACTCGGTGTCCTGGCTCCGCTGATCCCCGGCATCGTATTCGATTATACTGGAAGCGAACCCGTTCGGATCGACGAAAATCTTCTGATACATGTCGCCGACGTTGAAGGGCGTATCCTGTAGTTCGACGCCGAGCGATTCGAGCTGCTCTCCGCGCTTCGACATATCCTTCGCGAACCAGGTCGCGCCCATGTATTCGTTTCCGTCTTCACCGAGCACGATCTTGATATTCCCGTCCGTGATCTGCGCCCAGGGATAAGGCTTCGTGTCCCGACCGATGAGCTTGAAACCGAACTTCTCGTAAAACGGGAGACATTCGTCGATACTTTTGACGCCCCGTGTTATTTGTGCTGCATCGCCTAATTGCATGTCTATTCCTCTCTATTCGTATTGTTTATGCTGTAGTGATCTGGTTTGGAGTTGCAGCGGGTTCGCGCTTCGTCCTGAAGATTGCCGCGATAAGCGAGAGACCGAATCCGAAGACGATTGTCTCGACGAAATAAAGCAGGAAATTCATATGCGGTGCGCTCCACATGAGTGCGCCCTCCCGTGCTTCCGCTATCGCCGCGTCGGATGCGCCGCTTTCCCTCATTGCCTGCAGGTGCATTTCCAGAAACCTCTCGAAGAAATCAGGGGCAATCCAGGCAGCGTAGGCGTACTCAAATACCCCCATTACGACGCCCGCCGA
>PABJ01000200.1 GCA_002699105.1 Ectothiorhodospiraceae bacterium
AGATAGCGCACAAGCCCGCATATCCATGCGGTGTAACGGATACAGATCGTTCCGCACGGCTGTACTTGCGTGCTCGCTGCTGGTAATTCTGTCTGCATCGGCGGCGGCGCAGTTCCTCCCATTCGGTCGGAACAAGATCAACTACGAGCAATTCGACTGGCAGATTCTACGCACCGAGCGGTTCGATATCTACTACTACCCGGAGATGGAGGAGCTTGCCCGCAAGGGCGGCCACTTCGCAGAGGAAAGCTACGCGGAGCTTGAGCAGGAATTCAACTTCACGATCACCGAACGGATCCCGCTCATTTTCTACAGCTCGCCGCTGCATTTTCAACAGACCAACGTCACTCCCGGCTTCATTCCCGACGGCGTAGGCGGATTCTTTGAATTCCTCAAAGGCCGCGTCGTCATACCCTCATCCGGATCGCTGGAGCAGTTCCGGCATGTTATCCAGCACGAGCTTGTGCATGTGTTCATGCACAACAAGATTCTGCAAGTACTTGAGGACTACGGCCTCGAGTCAAACCGCTATCCCCCCCTCTGGTTTGTGGAAGGCTTGGCTGAATACTATTCCACGGACTGGGACACCCAGACCGAGATGCTTATCCGCGACGCCGTCCTGAACGGTTATTTCGCGCCGCTTTCCAACATCTATTACATCAGCGGGTCCTTCCTTATGTACAAGGAGGGGCAGGCATTCATGATGTACCTCGCTGAGAACTACGGCGAGCAGTACATCCAGCGAATCATAGAGAACCTCTGGAAGTCTCCCGATTTCAGCGATGTGCTGAAGTTGACGATCGGCAAGAAATTCGGGGAGTTCGATAAGGAGTGGATAGCGTATCTCAAGAAGAAATACTATCCGCTGGTCGAGAAGCACCCTTTCCCTTCGGATGAAGCGCAGCTCATCGTCCGCGAAGGCTTCAACTCGAAACCCGTGTTTTACCGGAGCGGCGACTCTACGTTCGTCCTCTACATCGGGAATGTAGACGGGTATACCGGCGTCTACATGAAATCGCTCACTGGTGGACCTGCGGAGAAGATTATCGAAGGCGAAAAGACCGATGAGTTCGAAGCGTTTCACCTCTTCCAGGGAAAGATGGCGCTCTCGCCTGACGGCGTACTCGCTTTCGTCACAAAGAGCGGCGAGAGCGATGTCCTTCATCTCTACGATGTGGGTAGGCGCAAAAAGCTGGAGACACTTTCGTTTCCGCGGCTTGTGGTCATCGGGAGCGTTTTCTGGTCCCCGGACGGTACGCGGATAGCCTTCACGGCAATTGACCATGCAGGACAGAATGATCTGTACACCGTCGACTGGAAGGAGAGACGCCTGCAGCGGTTGACGAACGATTTCTACAGCGATCGGGACCCCGCCTGGAGCCCCGACGGCAGGCACATTGCATTCGCTTCGGACCGGACTGCATTCGGCGAGAGCGGCACGCATAACCTCTTTCTCTACGAAACCGAATCGGGAGCCATCACCTACCTCACCTACGGAGACTATGATGCGCTGGCGCCGTCCTGGTCGCCGGATGGAAAGCTCCTCGCGTTCACGAGCGATATACCCGGTACGCACAACATCTATCTGATCCGGCGGGACGAGATGTTCGATAGCAGTCTCCCTCCCCTGCTTCAACGCACGCAGTTCGCGACTGGCGCGTTCGATCCCGTATGGACGGACTCATCCGATCTGCTTTTCACGGCGTTCGAGCGGTTCAGTTTCCGGATCGGTATGCTGCCTGTCGATCAAAGCAAACTCGACTCCCTGCCGGTCATTGAGCAAGATGTCCCTGTAAGCGCTCTTGAGCCGTGGGGAGTGCCGCCAATTGAGGGCACCGTCGAGACGACGAGCCTCAGGTACAAGAAGGAATACACCCTCGATATCGCACAGAGCCAGATCGCAACCGACCCCGTCTTCGGCACGATCGGCGGTGCAGCGCTGAGTGTGAGCGATCTGCTCGGGAATGAGAATTACTACTTCCTCCTGTACAACACAGCACAGACCTCCGACGAGATTTTCTCGAATTTCAATCTTGCTATCAGCAAGATCTCGCTCGAGCAGCGGAACCCCTATGCGTACGGCGTGTATCACTATTCCGGCAGGCGGTACGATATCCTGGACGAGGATACGTACTACTTCGAACGGGCGTTTGGCGGATACTTCGCGCTGGCACACCCGCTCTCCAAATTCCGGAGGCTGGAAGGCTCCGTCTCCCTGACCCATAGCGATAAGGACGTGCTCGGCGATATCACCCAACGCAAGGCGCTGCTGCTGACAAACTCCATCTCGTATGTTAAGGACAACGCTCTGTACTACTACACCGGCCCAATCGACGGGAACCGATTCAACATAACACTCGCGCATACGACCGATATTCAGTATTCGAACGTGAACTATTTTTCTGTGATGTTCGATTACCGGAGGTACTTCCGGCTAGGGCAGCTCACGGCATTCGCAACGCGGGCAGAGATTCTCTACAACGAGGGAAAAGAAGCACGGCGCTATTTCCTCGGCGGCAGCTGGGATCTGCGCGGCTTCCCGCGATGGTCGATTCGCGGTACCAAGCGGTGGCTCACGAGTATGGAGCTCCGGTTCCCGCTGCTCAACCGTGTCGGGTTTGATTTCCCGTTCGGGGCCATCAATCTCGGGCTTATGCGGGGTGCGCTCTTCTTCGACGCGGGTAACGCATGGGATACCGAGTACCGCGAAACCTTAGGCAGCGTCGGACTTGGTTTCCGGCTGAGCGTCTTTGGGCTGCTGGTCCTCCGTTACGACATCGGCAAGCGCATAGAGAACGACTTCACAACCTTGCAGAGCGACCTGTTCCATCAGTTCTTTTTCGGATGGGATTTCTGATGCGGATAGCCATGCTCTTCATAGTAGCTCTTGTCTTTTCCGGCTGCCGCAGCGGGATAGAGATAGAGCGCCCAATGAGTGAGCGTACAACCGACTGGGCACAGTTCGGCGGAAATCCGCAGCGAACAAATACACCCGATGGCAGTATTACGCTGCCGCTAGAGGCAGCATGGCAACATTCATTGAGCGGCGGGCAGGGGCATCCGGGATCGTTACTAGTGGATAATACGGTGATCGTGCCCTGCCTTCGCGAAGGAATCGACCTCATCAATGCAGCGACCGGAGATGGGCTGGGCTATATCTCCCTCGACGGTGTGGTCGTAGCAACCCCGGCAGTACAGGGTGATCGGATGTATGTCCCGGTTGCAGGTCTCGAAGCAACCATGTACTGCATCGATATGACATTCGGAGTTGTACTGTGGCAGCGCGGCCCGGAACCCGTCGAGAGCCCGCCGTTGATTCATGGTGACCGCCTGTACTATGGCACGGCAAGCGCTCGTATTCTCTGCACAGGCCTCGACGACAGCACCGCTGTGTGGACAGCGACTCTCCCATCGCCGCTGTATGCCTCGCCCAGCGGAGTGGATTCGGTTGTCGTGTTTCCCTGCATGAACGGTGATCTCTACGGCTATCACGCAGCGAAAGGCGTGCAGCTTTGGAGATATCCATCGGGCGCGCCATACCGTGCATCTGCTGCGATAACAGAAGGAGTAGTCTTTGCAGCAAACACCGAAGGCAAAATCAGCGCAGTTGAAGTTCACACGGGACGAGCGGTGTGGGAGACCGTCCTGCCGTGTCCTATATACGGCACACCGTCCGTAAGCGATGGCGTGGTGTATCTATCAGGTACAGACAGAACGGCGTATGCACTGGACGCATCGACAGGCTCAATCATCTGGAAATCGGAGGTCGGCGACATCATCAGCGGGTCGATCATACCTGCGGGCGATGTGCTTGTCATCACACTTATGGACGAGCGTATCGTCATTGCAGAACGGGAAACCGGCAAGGTCATCGGGGAGTATACTGTGGAGGGGCGCATACGCACATCCCCTATCGTACACAACGGAAGCATCTACATCAGCACGGACGAGCAATTGCTCTATTCATTCCGTACAGCACAATGAAATACGGTTTATTCTTCATAGCGCTGCTGACACTCACAGCATACGGGCAAGACATCGAGCCGAAGTATTCCGCGGAGGTACGTATCGAGTCCGAGCCAGCGGGTATGGAAATCTATGCCGGGGATAGCCTCATCGGCCGAACGCCCGTCACGACTGCGAAGAAGCTGCTTCCCACATTGAAGGCGTACTGGCCCTCCCGCCGTGCTTGGAATGCTGAAGTCATCGATCTCCCCGATGAAGCGCCGGACAACACTCTGGGTGTGATCTTCCTCGAAGCGCCGAAACTGGTCCGGCTCGGGAGCATTCCAGCGGGAGCCTCGGTCAACATATCAGACAGTCTGCTCGGGCGCACGCCGCTGAGTATCCCGGCGCCGGAGCCGGGTGTAAGTGTGACGGTTTCGCATCCAGGCTACAAGTCCCAAACATGGACGCCTGATTCCTCCGAACTAGTGTATCTCGAACCGATTGATCTCGGCGCGATACAGGAAGTTCGCACGGAGAAAAGCGGTTTCGAGATGCCGGAACCGGCCATCCTCCTCGCCGGGGCGGTGGGTATCGGGGCAGGTATTGCGGCGGTGCTATTGAAGCAGCATGCGGACGATGAGTACGATAATTATCTCGCCAGCGGCAACGAATCCGCCCTCGATTCCTCCCGCCGGTATGATTTGTATACCGGTATAGCTCTCGTAGCTCTACAAGCGGTCATTGGGTACTTCCTGATCGAACTTCTCTAGCACGCAGCTTTGTAGTTCCTCCCCTTCTTTCGATATTTGTACAGAAACGAATACTCCCTGCCGGACATCTGAAACGGCGGTCCGCAATGCTGAATACCATCGATCTCCACATGCACACGCACTATTCCGACGGGGCGCACAGTCCTGCCGAATTGATGGAACGCGTGCATGCAGCGGGTATCAGGACATGCAGCATTACCGATCACGATACGATCGATGGCATCCCTCCCGCAATGGCATTCGCCGAACAGCTCGGCATCACACTCATCCCCGGCGTAGAACTCACCGCAGCGCTCAACAACCGCAAGGAAGTGCATATTCTCGGATATTACTTCGATCCAGGACATGAACGCCTGCGGAAAGCACTGAACGTGTTCAAATCCGAGCGACGGCACCGCGCAGAGAAAATCGTGAAGAATCTTGCTGCGGAGGGCATCGAGATAACGATCGACGATGTGATGAAACACGCAGAGAATGCAGCCGTGGGCAGACCGCATATCGCTGCGGTATTGTTCGAAAAAGGCTATACGGCCTCGTTCGTGGAGGCGTTTTACAAGTACATCGGTGAGAACTGTCCCGCGTACGAGCCAAAATACTTGATCTCACCCGAGGATGCGGTAGCGATTATTGCCGATGCGGGCGGGCTCTCCGTGCTCGCTCACCCCGGTTCGCTTTACGATGAGGACGAATTATTGCGTATTATTCGGTCTGGCATCGACGGAATCGAGGTCGTGCACCCGGTTCACAGCGGCGAACACCAGCGGCTGTACCGCTCGATTGCATCCACGTACTTTCTGCTCGAAAGCGGAGGTTCCGATTTTCACGGCGGAAGGCGCGAAGACGATGCCAATCTCGGCAGATTCAATGTGCCGGACAGCTATCTCTATGCTATGAAGCGACGATTGTTTATCTCCTAGAAGGTATACTCATGAAAGCCCCAATTCAAGGCGAACTCAAAGCCGGTGAATTCAAGTACGGACTTATCGTAAGCAGGTTTAACGACGTCATCACCCGCCGGCTGCTCGAAGGCGCGATCGACTGCCTGGAACGGCACGGCGCTTCCGAAGATCAGTACGAGATTATCTACTGCCCCGGCGCGTATGAGCTGCCATTGATGGCACGCCACGTACTCGACACAGAAAAATACGACGCCCTCGTCTGCATGGGCGCTGTTGTGCGCGGCGATACACCGCATTTCGACTACATCGCAGCTGAAGTGACAAAGGGCCTTGCGCAGCTTTCGCTCGAAACGCGGGTGCCTGTTTCCTTCGGCGTGCTGACGACAGATAACACGCAACAGGCTTTGGAACGGGCCGGACTGAAGCAAGGCAACAAGGGATGGGAAGCTGCCTTGACAGCTATGGAGATGGTTCACGTTATTAGCAGGGTAAAAAAACTTTAACCAGCAAGAGCGAGTTCATGCTCAACCCACGCTATCTCGTCCTCGTACTCCTCGTTCCATTTACTGCGCTTGCCCAAGTCGGTTCGTGGCAAACCTACACCTCGATGAAAGACATCAGGGCGGTCGCAGTTGCCGATAACGGCATCTGGGCGGCAACCTCCGGGGGCGTTTTCTTCGAATCCTTCGCAGACGGATCGTACCAGAGGTACACGAACACCAACGGGCTGGCAACGATCGATGTCACTGCGATATTTGTGGATGCTGCAGGGAACGTCATAGTTGGAGCTTCCAGCGGTGCACTCAATATCCGCAAGCCGGGGGCCGACTGGATTACGGTACCCGACATCCAGCGTTCCGCGGATAAACCGCGGCGGGGAATCAACCGATTCAGGGAGATCAACGGTGCGCTTTATATCGCCACGGACTTCGGCATCGTCGTCTACGATGTGGAAAAGAACGAGTTCGGCGATACCTACACACGGCTGGGTGAGCTCACCTTCCAAACGCCGGTCAACGATATTTTCTTCCGCAACGGAGAAATCTGGGCTGCAACGGACGCCGGGATTGCCTACGCTTCCCTTTCTCATCCCAACCTGCAGGATCCGAATGCCTGGAACGTCTTCACAAGAGACGACGGCATACAGTCGGAGAAGATCATCTGCATCGGCGAGGTCGGAGGGGAGATCATCGTGGGTACCGACCAGGGTCTTGCACTCTACGACGGTTCCCAGTGGCTAGCAGAAACACCGCTCGGCAAATACGAGAGTGCAATCTATTCTATGGTATCTACTCAGGACGCGTTGTACCTCGTCGGTCAGTGGGAGCTGATAAAGGTGAATCCAGGCCGCGGGACACAGGGTCTCGGCGATAATCTTTTCGATGCGTTCTATCCTTCGCAAACGTTTTTCTCGGACCTCGCTCTCGACGGCAGCGAGTTGTACCTCGCATCCAACCTCGGCATTTCAAGCTACCCTGGTGGAATGCAGAACGAGCGCTGGGTCTTCACTTCCCCGAACGGGCCGAATTCAAGCCAATTTCTTTCGATGAGCGTCGATGGCAACGGGTTGCTCTGGTCCGCATCCGGCCGGGACGGAAAGGGATTCGGTGCATACAGCTTCGATGGACGGACGTGGGAGAATTACACGGCGTCGAGCAACGATATCATCAGCTTTAACGATTTCGTCTCAACGGCGCCCGGTCCGGACGGCAGTGCCTGGTTCGGCACCTGGGGTAAAGGCGTCTACCGCCGCAATGCCGACGGTTCGGTCGATCACTTTTGGCCCCGCACAGTGCCCGGCTATCCGGGAATACCGAACGATACATTTGCCATTACCGGCGGCATCGTGACAGACATGGATGACAACGTGTATATCTGCCACGCAGGCAACGGCCAGCGCATGATCGGACGCTACTCCCCGGACGGTACATGGCGTTGGTACAACGATCCGTCCGTTACCGGTAATCCTGATCTCGGCGGCATCGCGATTGACGAATTCGACAACAAGTGGATCGTCGTGAAGAACGGTTTCAAACGCGGGCTCTTGATCTTCAACGAAAACCGGACATTGGACGACCGCAGCGACGATTCGTGGACTGCTGTTCCCGCGGGTTCCGAACGCCCGATCCTTGCCGATAACGTGACGAGCGTCGCCGTTGATAAGTTCGGGGATGTGTGGGTCGGAACGAACGTCGGCATACGTACGATCTTCGATCCGACTGAGCCCGAGCGCGTCACGCGGACATGCTTCAACACGCGGTGTAACATCGAGGGACAGCAGATAAACTGCATCGCAATCGATCCGGTGAACAACAAGTGGTTGGGCACTCCGAACGGCGTTATAGTGCTTTCCGAAGACGGCAGTTCCATCATCGGGCAATACACCACGGAAAACAGTCCGCTTGTGGATAACGAGGTGACGTCGATTACAATCCATCCTGAAACCGGCGTAGCGTATATCGGCACCAACCGTGGACTCTCAGCTCTCTCAACGCCCTATCAGCAACCTCAGGCCACGTTCGACGAGTTGTTCGTATATCCGAACCCGTTCAAGCCGAAAGAGGATGAACGGCTGTCGATTCAAGGCCTCGTCGAAGAATCGAGCATCAAGATCATGTCAGTATCAGGGAACCTCGTCGCGGAGATACCGACACCGGGTGGGAATATCGGCTTCTGGGACGGCCGGACGAGTGCCGGCGACTGGGCGCCAAGCGGTGTGTATTACATCGTCGGGTATAACCTCGATGGCAGCGAGGTGGCCCTCACCAAGGTCGCGGTCATTAATCAGTAAAAAAAATGACAGGCAGACCAAGACGGTCTGCCTGCTTTCGATACTCGATTGATCTCGTAAGGATGAGGCTCTCCGACTACCTCACAACGGTCATCATGCGCGTCTGAGCGAACGTCCCGGCGGACATGCGTATGAAGTAATTCCCGGGCGCTACCTCGGGAAGAGCAATCCGTTCTGTATACACTCCCGGCTGCCTGTTTCCTTCCACTAACGTTGCAATCTCCCGCCCAAGCTGATCGTGCATTGTAATGCGGAATTCAGACCGGTCAGCGATATGGAATCGCAACGTTGATTCGGTGCGTGCAGGATTGGGGTAATTCTGCGCAAGGAAGAAGCTCCCCGGCTGTGCGGGCACGCCTTCAACCGGTACTGTGACGCTTGACGTGAAGACACCGTTCCCATGTGTGCCAACAGCAATGAAGCCGTCGGATTGCCTGATCTTTATCATGCTCACCACTACATTCCCGATTGTGTTTTCGCCTTCCTGCGTCCACACTGTATTCGCACCGTCGAGATTGTTGGTTGAATACAGCCCAGTGCTGGTCCCGACGAAGTACACAGTCTGTCCGTCGCGTTCGATCATATCGGCCCAGCGGCAGGAAGGACCTGCACCTGATCCGTTCGGCGACTCTTCGAGATTGCCGCTGACGTCGGTCCAACTCGAACCGCCGTCGGTTGTCACGAACAGCGAGGGGACCTCGTAATTGGAGAAGACGACCATGAGGTGATCCGGATCGGTGGGGTGCGGCGCGACACAATTCACGTTTGCTCCCGGGAAGTTCACGCCGGTGAGTTCCTCCGGAACTGCGCCGACAAAATTCGCTCCGTCGAGCTGATAGACGCGGCCCCTGTTAGTGCCGTAGTAAATGCGCGCATCCACAATTGGAGACGCAGACAATGCAGAGATATCCCCTTGAGAGGCTGGTGTGTATGTATCGTTGTGCCGCTGCCATGTATCCCACCCGAACTCCTGATCGGCCGAGGTGTTGAACCAGATATCGCTCCGCGTGGCGAGATAGAGGAAGCCTTTGTGTTTCGGATCTCGCACCATTGGCGCAACAAAGCGGAAGTACCGCGATGCGGGGCTCATCGATTGCAGGACGTCGTTCTCCAGCGATATGTCGTAAATCTCAACGACGTCAAAATCTTCGTTCACACTGGCCAATGTCAGGTACCCGTACTGCGCCATAACGTAGAAGGAATTCTCGTCGTACACAGCGCAATATGCACCGTCACCCGGACCTACCCAGCGCCACTCCTCGCC
>PABJ01000201.1 GCA_002699105.1 Ectothiorhodospiraceae bacterium
AATCCGTTCACCGAGCAGTTCGACACGATGCCGATCGACGTCGTGGGGGTTTCCATCAATACCCCGGA
This sequence comes from Ectothiorhodospiraceae bacterium, assembly GCA_002699105.1. GTDB lineage: Bacteria > Bacteroidota > Ignavibacteria > SZUA-365. The sequence goes on from PABJ01000201.1 coordinate 69, forward strand.
AGTGATCTCGAAAGACGGTGTCGGCCTTATCACCGAATCGTCTGCGCAGGTGAAAATCGACAGCAACGATTACTCGCTGTATCTGGCAACGCAAAACTTCATGAACGGAGGCAGCGACGCCATCCGCGAAGTTGCACAGACAGTGCTTGAGGGTAAGGTCCGTGAGGTGCTCGGCAGCATGAGCGTCTCGGAAATTTACCAGAATCGCCACCTCTTCAATCAACGCGTGGAAGAGGCCGTGATCGACGAGTTCGGTCACATGGGTCTGGTGATGATATCGTTCGCGCTGAAGAACATCAGCGATACGCAAGGCTATTTGGAAGCGCTCAGCAAGCCGAAGATCGCCGCAGCCAAGCGCGATGCCGTCGTGAAGCAGGCGGAATACGACCGCGACGCCGCAATCTTCGCAGCGCAAGCAAAGAAAGAGGCCGAGATCGCACGCCTTACTGCCGATGCAGAAGTCGCCGGAAGGAACTGGAAGAACGAAGAACTGAAGGCGCAGTCTCAGATCAACGTCAGCAAGGTTCGCGCTCAGGCCGATACGTCCTACGAACTCGAACGCTTCCGCCTCTCGCAGGAAGTGAAGCAGGAAGAGTACAAGGTGAAGTTTATCGAGACGCAGGAGCAGGCAAAGGTGCAGGACGAAGAGATCAAACGCAAGGAGAAAGAACTCCAGGCGACGATCGTCAAGCCTGCAATGGCACGCAAGCAACAGGTAGAAATGGAAGCCGAAGCCGAGAACTTCCGCATGCGCAAGGAAGCGGAAGCCCGCGCCGAGATCAGCGAAAAGGAAAACGCAATCGAAGCAGCGCGCATCAAGGAACTCGGTGCATCGGAAGCCGAAGCCATGCGCGAAAAAGCGAAGGCGTACGCCGACTACAACCAGGCGGCGATGTACCAAATGGTCGTCGATATCCTGCCCGAGTTGACGAAGAACATCGCAGAGCCGCTGTCGCGTATCGATAAGATCACGCTCGTGGGCGGTTCGAACGGCGAACTCGGCACAGATCAGTTGACAGGCCAGATCGCGAAGATCGCATCCCAGGCACCCGACGTCATCAAATCGCTGACAGGTATCGACATTGCCAAGTACCTGCGCGATAAGCTTGCAAGCGAAGAAGAATAGTCCGTATCAGTTCCGTAGGAACATATTGAAAAAGGATGACACGTGATTGCAGATAGAATTCACTTAATCGGTTCATCGCCGACATTGAAGGTCGCAGCAAAAGCGAAAGCCATGCGCGAGCAAGGCATCGACGTTATCGACCTGAGCGTCGGCGAACCGGATTTCCCTACTCCCCAGCATATCAAGGAAGCCGGCATCAAGGCGATCGAGGAGAACTTCACGCGCTATACGGCCAATGAAGGAATCCTCCCGCTACGCAAGGCTATCGTGCAGCGCATGAAGGAAGACAACAACCTGGAATACGATCCGGGTGAGATCATTGTCTCCAACGGTGCGAAGCATTCGCTCTACAATGCCGTCATGGCAACCGTCAACAATGGTGAAGAGGTCATCATTCCTGCGCCGTACTGGGTATCGTACCCCGAGATGGTGAAGCTCGCGAACGGCTCGCCCGTCATCGTCGAGACACGCGAGGAGAACGAATTCCGCATTACTCCCGATCAGCTTCGCGATACTATCTCCGCGAGTACGAAGGCGCTCATTCTCAACAATCCCAGCAATCCGACCGGAAGCGGCTATACCGAGCAGGAGCTGATTCAGATCGCAGAGATCGCGCAGGAAGAAGACATCATCGTCATCGCCGACGAGATCTACGGCAAACTGATGTACGATAATATCCGGTTCACCCGGTTCGCATCGCTGCCCGAGATGAAGAAACGCACGATCACCATCGACGGCGTATCGAAGGCGTATTCGATGACGGGCTGGCGGATCGGGTATGCGGCTGCACCGAAAGCATTGATTGCCGCAATGGCGAAGGTGCAAAGTCACGCAACATCGAACCCCAGTTCCATTTCGCAGCGCGCTGCCCTCGAAGCATTCAAGGGTCCGCAATACGAAATATCCAAGATGGGAACGGAGTTCGAGAAGCGGCGGAACTTCGTGGTGTACAAGCTGCAATCCATGCAGGGCGTCTCATGTCCGATGCCGCGTGGTGCATTCTATGCTTTCCCGAACGTCTCCTCTTACTACGAGAAAGAGTTCGACGGAGTGCCGATACGCAATAGCTATGGTATGGCGTACTACCTTCTCAAACATGCGAAAGTCGCGATCGTGCCGGGAGATGCATTCGGCACCGACGATTTCATTCGGATAAGCTATGCGACTTCCATGCAGAACCTGCAGGAAGGCATGTCGCGTATCCAGGATGCGCTCGCGCAGTTGAAGCCCGCTCCGAAGAAAAAGCTCATCGTGCTCAACAACACGAAGACGCAGGTCAAGACCCACATCCCGGTCGAAACGCAGGTCACGCCGGATACGCGCGATGCCCTTGTCGCCGAGGCGGAATCCCATCTGAAGTACGACAACTACTTTGAATGGAATGCCAATATCAACGGCATGATTGTGCAGCTCCGGACGAACGTCGGACACCTGTACGATTTCTGGATGGAGAACTGGTACCCTGCGCAGCTTGAAGCCGACATCGAACCCCACGGGATCATCTATGCCGTGGATAGCCTCATCGGCCGCGATGCCCATGCCTTCTACAACTCCGACAGCAAAACCGGTATCATCTTCAACTCGGATCATTACGGTTCGCTGCGCTCGCTTGCGCTCGGCCTCATCGCCGATGTCGGCGAAAAGCTGTTTGATATTCACGCTGTCCGCGCAATGTCTCTCGATATCAACGGCGCCGGCGTGATCTTTATCGGCCCTGCAGGCACGAAGAAAAGCGAGCTTCTCTGGCGGCTCTTCGCAGAGCAGGAAGGCGTGGCACTCCACAGTAACGACATGATCTACGTCCGGTACGGCGGCGGGTATGCCGCAGCCGATAACCCTGAGCGGAAGATTTACATGCCGACGAATTACGCCAAGTCGTACGAACCCCTCACGAAGCTCTTCGAACGCTGCAAATGCGAAAACGTCGTCACAAAACCGGAAGAAGCCGAAGGTATGCCCGAGGCTGATAATCCTCTGAACAACGGCGCGCCGTATTGCTTTACCTGCTCGAAGAAGAGCCACGCAATGCTCGATCCATACTGGCTCGGCGGCATGAACCGGCACGTGAAGCGCATCGATATCAGGCATGTCTTCATCCTGAAGAACGATCCCGTCACGACACCGCTGCAGCAGCTCGGCGTGGACGATGCTGTGAACATGCTCGAAGCGGGCTACCCGGCATCTGTCGGTGGTAAGCAGGAGCCGTTCTACAACCCGCATCTGCTGCTCAAGTCGGACGAGCGCAAAGAGCGCCAGAAGCGGCAATTCCGCCAGCTGTTCGGATCGGCAAATGTCTATCAGCTTAACGCCGGATCGGCAACGCTCACGGAAATGGTCCAGCACGTCATGAACGCAGTACAATAACACGCACATTGATTCTCAAGAATCGAGGCACTTATGTCCAAGGATATCTACGACGAGAAAGTATATAACAGTTTCTATGAGCGGCTGCAGGAAGCGCTGAAAAGCCCTACCATTAAGGAATACGATCTCAAGCAGCTCGAACCGCTTGCCCGCAAACACGGGCAAAAGACCGAGTTCGGTTCTTATGCCTGGCGGTCGGTGCAAAGTTCGCGCCTCGCGGCGAAGACGGTGTTCCTCGGCTCCGAGCGAGTCCGGCTTCCGTCAATCTCTCCCCTGCAGGAGCAGATCATCCGCAACGCACCGGACGAATTGGAGAAGGTGCTGATGCTGTTGAAAACACTGCCCTTCGTCAAGCTCACTCGCCAGATAGGCGATAATCCGGACTACAATCCGGTCTGTACGCTTTATGTCTGTACTTCCGATCCGAAGAATATCCGCCTGGCATACATGTGGGGTACGCTCGTCTTCCCGCAAGGGAGCAGGCCGGGTCCGCACTTCACGATGATCCACATTCCCGAAGAGCATACGTCCCGCCAGCAGATTCTTTCCATGCCGGATCACAATCTCAACATTTGCCTGGGCAGTGATTACCTCGGCGAGGACAAGAAAGGGTTCCTTCGCCAGAGTATGTGGGGTGCCGATGAGCGCGGTATGCTCGGGCTGCACGCCGGATCGAAGGTTGTCGTGGCGAGAGATGTAAGCTCGGGCAAGCTCAAACGCTATGGTGTGATTCTGTTCGGTATGACGGCGACAGGAAAATCGACATGGAGCTGCCACCAGCTCAGGATGGATCCGAAGGACGGCGAGATGACCTACGCCTCGCAGGACGATATCTGCTTCCTGAAGGACGACGGCTCGGCATACGGCTCGGAGGCGAACTTCTACGTGAAGACCGACGTCATGCCCGATGAGCAGGAAGCCATGTACCACGCCCTGACCGATAAGAGCTGCCTCATCGAAAACGTGATGGTGGATGCGAACGGAAAGGTCGATTTCCTCGACGAAAGCCTCTGCGGAAACGGTCGCGCCGTTGTACAGATGAACAAGCTCGCCGTGGAGCGCGAAGGCAAGTTGGTCTCCATCGCTGCGCCGTCCATCAACCTGCCCAGCCTTGACGAGAACGACGGACTGATCTTTGCGTTCATCACACGGCGCAACACGATCATGCCGTTCGCGCAGGAACTCACCGCCGAGCAGGGTGTGCTAGCGTATCTATTCGGTGAATCCACGCTTAGTTTTGCGGCGAATCCGGCAAAGGCGGGCGAATCCGTGCGCATCGTCGGAACGGACGATTTCATCGTCGGCAGCCGCGGGCGCAAGGTAAACCGCTTCCACGATATCATCATGAAGCTCGTGAACAAGTACCCCGGCCAGGTGCATTTCCGGATGTATAATACCGGCGGTATGGGCGAGATCATCGAAGAGTACGACGAGGGCGGGGTCCGGAAGAAGCGCATGGTGCGCAAGACCCAGCGCGTGCCGCTCGATCTTATGGCTGCTATTCAGCGCGGCGATCTGCGCGGGACCAACAAGTACGAGAAATGCCACCTGGGCACGAAGGGCATCGTGGAAGCCGACGGCAGGCCGCTCGACGAGTGGGACGTCCACAAGCTCTACAGCCAGGAGCAGATCGATTGGTACGTCAAGGACCTGATGCAAGGCAGGCGTGCATTCCTGGAGGAGATTTCGAAGGAAGGCTTAAAGCCGGAAATCATCAACGCCGCCGAGCGCAGCTTCCGCGCCATGGGCGATAGTAAAAGCAAGGCAAGCGTTCACGTCCCGGCCAGCGTCCCGAACGGCGCCCCTGCCAACGGCTCCCACGCAGAGCCGAAAGTCATCGTCAAGCCTTCCGAGCCCGTCAACCGTCCCAAGCGCCCCGGCGTATGGAGATGGCGGTAGGAAGAAGAGGGAAGCGTCCCGAAGGGATGCCTTCGGCAGAAGTTTGAAAGAAGCCGCTCTTTTGGAGCGGCTTCTTGTTGTATATATTACTGTGCAGAGATGACCATAATGACTTTCGTTTGAGACTTACGATCCTGTTCGCTAGCTTCGTAGTAAGCAATTTACTAGCAACAATGCTCTGGCTTGCAATGCCAACGGTTCTCAGGATCGGAAAATACAGATTCTTCTTCTACTCCGGTGATGGAAACGAGCCGCCCCATGTTCATGTAGAATATGGGGACAATGTGGCAAAGGTTTGGTTGAATCCGGTGCGTATACAGAATAGCGGCGGATTCAATCGGGCCGACTTGAATAAAATATTTAAGATGGTTCGAGACAACAGCGATAGGCTTTTAGAGGCATGGAATGAATACTTCAACAGTTAAGATCGCACTTCCAAATATAGATTCGGTGCAAACTACTCGCGATACCCTCCGCGTTGAACTCAGCGATGGACGCACGCTTGCAATTCCACTTGCCTGGTACCCACGCCTACTTGCTGCCTCTGCGAACGAGCGGAAGAACTGGCGACTCATCGGGAAAGGACAAGGGATTCACTGGGAAGATCTTGATGAAGATATCAGTATCGAATCATTACTAGCAGGCAGGCCCTCCATGGAAAGCCAGCAATCACTTGAGAAGTGGTTGAAGAAGAGGAATATTTGAAGAGGTAGGCAGCGTCAGCCCGGACAAAGAGGCCTCCGTAGCCAGGGAGACGTTGAGAAATAGTAAGTACGCAAGAAGCCGCTCTTTTGGAGTGGCTTCTTTGTTTTGTACCCCGGCTTTACTTTGGTGAGCTGCCAATATCGAGCGACTCGGTTTAGTCCTCAAAGTCGCTGATCATCGCCTTAATACTTGGTCTCACTTCAGGCAACTCACTCTCAATGACATTCCATACTATGGATATATCGACCCCGAAATAGTCGTGAATGAGCTTATCTCTCATTCCGGCCATGTACTTCCACGGAACAGACGGATATTGCGCCCTTATCTCTTCCGGAATTCGTTTAGATGCCTCGCCGACAATCTCAAGACTTCGAATCACTGCATTGATTGTTTTCTGATCGACTTTAAACTCGTCGAAAGAGTATCCTGCCGTAAAATCGGCGCATTGGTCAATTGCTAATAGTATGTCCGCTAAGGAATCTCTGAAGTCCCTTCTCACGCCATCTCTACTTCGTTGAGTATACGTTTTCCGATATACGGCTTTAATGCTGCCTTAGTGACCAGGTCGACTTTGACGCCGAACCACCCGCTGAGGGTCTCTTCAAGCTTCAAGAATTGGAAGAATCCAACCGGCCGGTTGAATGAGACCAGAACATCGAGATCGCTGCCCTCCGATGCGTCGTTCCTCGCATACGAACCGAACACACCGATCTCCTCCACACCGAATTCCGTGCGCAGTAATTCACGCCTCTCGCGAAGCATTTCGAGGATTGCTGTTATGTTCTTCTGTTTCATTGCGGGTTAAGTACGTTTCACAATCGCATAATACGATTGTACCGGCATATTCTCAAGATCACGTCCTAGCTGAACGCGCCCATCTCCTCCCCCTTTCTTTTCGCATAAACGAACCTTATATTCAACTAAAATCTCTCCATCTCTATTGCGAAAATAACGGGGGCTGTTATGAAACGTTCCGAACGATGGCTGATACCAGCGCTGATGGTGCCTGCGATGTTCATCCTCTCGTTCGCCTTCGCCGGTATAATCCGCCACGATATACCGGCGGAGGAATACAAAAAGTATGCGCAGCAGCCGCAATTCGACTGCGTGGGCTCGCTGCTCCGCGATGGCGAGCATCTCGGTACGTGCGTACTCATCGGCGAGCGGTATGTTCTCGACGGTGCTTCACAGTTGCTGACGAGAAAGGAAGAAAACACGACGAACGATACCATCCAGCACGGGAGCCGGGGTACAACGGTCGTGTACAAGCCGGGCCCAATGGAACTCACCGGATTGGACAGACTGGAATGCGTTTTCAACGGTGAGACGTACAAGGTCGAGGAGGTGGTCTTCCACCCGGAGTTTAGCAAGAACAGCGTATCAAATTTTGATGTAAGTCTTGCCGTCTACAAGCTCGATCGCAAAGTAACGGGCGTACGCCCTGCATCCCTGAACTGCGATCTGGACGAAAAGGGATCTGTCGCAACGATCGTCAGCATCGGAAAATTTACCCCTGCCAAACCGATGCGCTCTATGAGAGACGGAGAGTTTGCGAAGGTTGCCGGCGAGAATATGATCGATTCTATCGGCGGGCCGTTCGCTCCCGGAACCGAAGAGCGAATGGAACTTCTCGCCGATTTCGATCACACAGAGACGCCATATCTGACAAACAGAATGGGTGAGCCCTATGCACTCCCTTTGGAGTACATGCCAACCGCGAGCGGTGGTATCGCGTTTATCCGGAAGGATGACCAATGGCTTCTCGCCGGGATTTGCTCAACAACGATATACATCATGCCTTCTCCCCCAAACTTTGGCTACTACGGCACCTGCGGCGCCTGGACCCGCGTCTCAGTGTTTGCGGATTGGATCGAAGAACAAATGAAGTGAAATAGAAAAAGCCGCCTCGTTGGGGCGGCTTTCTAATAATCCTGCAGGTCCTGCTTCAATTGCTCCAGAGTTTTAAAGCGCCCCTCCCGTATAGCACTATCTGCATCCGGTTTCATCTGGTCGTAGAGCAGCACATCCTCAAGCTCTTCTAGTCTTTCGTGTATCCGCTCGTACTCATCAATTCCGATGATGACGGCAACCTTTTTACCCTCGTTATCGGTGATATACTGTGTCTGCATGATTGCTCCTTTTCAGGTATTTCGTTTACCGAATAATACAATATGCAGCTATTATTCTCAATGAATATCTGGTACCGAGACATCACTTAATCCGTGCGAGTCATTACCCCGATCCCTCGTGCTATTCCGCACTTACCACCACAGTTCCGGTACCCGTATTCTCTCACCCCCGTATATAGCGAAAGCGGAATTGTTCGGTGTTACCCTGGCAATTCCGCTTTCGTATAGTTCTTGGCGTTGCATTTTCCGCCGATCATGCCCGTCTCCTTTCTTCTTGGTTCAAAATTCTAGTGTGGAGATGAGACTCCTTGATTTACGGACAATAGTCCTTCGTGTTCGCTACACGGGCATACTGCGCTCCGTTCTGTTTCGCAAACCGATTCCTATCGCATAGTAAATCGGCATCAGTATTTACCGATTATCATCGTATGTTATGTGGAAGATACTGCGCTCCTTTCGTTTTCATTTTCCTTTATTACCCTTTCTACATAACACAACAGGGATAACTAACGGATAGTTCCGAAAGACCGCGAAAATATCAGATTTTCTACGTTTTACCTCTATACTACCTTCTTCGTGATGTAGCGGGAATGCATCAGCCGCGCAATAGCGATATAGTTCGGCTTGAAATGGATCTTCTTCCCGACAGAAAGAGAGTTCTTCTCCTTACCGAGATCGTAGACCGTCATATCGCTCGTGGTACCGACGTAGCGCACGCCTTCTTTCATCGGCTGCAAGCCCTCGACGTCAACATCCACGATACCGAAATCCAGAATCCCGCGGTAGGATTTCTCGCCCGGCTCTTCGTCTGTTTCCGCAAAATGCCCGATACTTCCATCACTGAGATTACCGTCGGGGATAGAGAATTTCTTTTCCAGTTCAACGAGTTCGGCGGAAAAGTCGAACGCACTCATGGATAGATTCCGGAACTGCTTGCCGTTTAGCAGATTATTGCCGAGGAACGCCGTCTCCCCGATCCTGAAATGATTCATGCCCGGCGGCACTTTTTTATCAGAGAGCAGCGGCAGCGTGATGGAGCTTCCCCCCGATACCAGCTCCAGCTTCTTGCCGAACTTCTCGTCGATAAGCTGCTTGTAGAGGCTGAGCTGAATAAGCTTATCATATGTCGGCTCCACGCCGTACATGCAACCGAGATTCGATCCGATACCGCACACTTCAATGTTATCGAGCTTGAACACATCTTCATAAAATCGCAGGATATTCTCCCGGGCAATGCCCTCCCGCAGTTCACCGAGCTCCACCATGATGATAACGCGGTGCCTTTTCCCCTGCTTGCCGGCCTCTTCATCCAGTGCTTTGATCGTCGTAAGGGAAGAATTCAGCGAGATGTCCGCGTACTTCACCGTGTTCTTCACCTGCGATGAAGCGGGCGGCTTCAGGTACATCGTCACGACCTCCGGGCGTATCTCCTTGATTGCCCGAAGATTGGAGATGCGGGAATCTCCTATCGAATGCAGCCCGAACACAGTATCTGAGGCAAGCAGCTTTTCCAGCGTCGGCTTGTGACCGATGAGAATCTTCGTCACAAGCGACCAGGTCATATTGTGCTTGTTGAGATAGGTGTTCAGCTTCTCGATGTTTGCGAGAATGCGTTCGGTATTGATGTTGAGGGTTGCCATTAGCTGCGTGCCCTGCGCATCTCTGCATACTTGTTTGTGAAGCCTGTCCTCTCGTAGAGGCGCTTTGCCGGATTGTCGTATTCCACATGCAGGGCAAGATCGCCGTCCTTGCACTCGTCGAACGTGCGCTCCATAAGCTGCTGCCCGATACCCTGATTGCGTTCGGTTCCATCCACGGCAATGTAGACGAGGAAGTAATCGGGGATGTATTCGCTCATTCCGGTATCGTTGACGATGACGACGCCGACCGGCTTCTCTTCCTTCCTGCCGATAAGGACGAATCCGCCCTTGCCTTCGGCATCCGAGAACGCATAGTCGAGGCATTTGCCTATCGCCGACTTGGTATCCCCGAACTGATCGAGGTGGTTATAGAGGAAATCGATGACTTGTTCGCGTTGGAAATCGCCCGGCAGTTGATCTTCTTTTCCGTACTTTTCGATTGAAATCATGGTGTCTTGTCTCTATTCAACAGTGTGTAGTGAGTGGCTATACATCGCGCAAAAGCACGAGGCTGTGCATCCGGGAAGTGCCTTTCCGGACTGGAATGGGATGAAATGTAAAGGGAGTATGTGTTGGACTGGGATTGGTCCGGTTATCGGTTGTTGAACATGCTGGTGTTCAAAGCATCCTAGAATATACGAATATTTTCCGACTGTATGAAATATACAGCCACTGCAGCATGCCGTAACACATTGAATTGACTACATATAACACTGAGAGGGACTACCGCATATACACATCGAGATAATCCCGAGTTATCCGTGGTATGTTGCACGAAATATCTCACATTATAAGACGATCGTGCAGTCCACAGCCTTACGTAGAATATCCACCAATACGTATTGTGAGGGAGGGATCACTGAAGATGTTTCACGGCCAGCATATGAAACGCACTATTGGGTCGGGATTTAACCCAAAGCTGGGTAAACAGCGAGACGCCGTACCAAAAAAACTTCGGCTTCCAGCGAAGGGTTGCGTATGCGCCGCGCAGCGATTTCAGCCCCATAATCCCATAGACGGTGTATCCGCGGTCAACCATTTCTTCAGGCACCCAACCGCAGTGATGGCGCTGATATGGGTTATCAGGCTCTTCTGATTGAGGAATAAATCCATTCGGTGTAACGACAACGATGTAGTCTCTGGCGACGATTTCCATTTTATCCAGAAGCCTGGAACTGTCTTCTTTAGTTAAGTGCTCTACCAAATCGAACGAAACTACCGCTGCGAATGCATCTTTCCCGAATTCTGAATCAATATCGAGTGCGTTGAGAACGCGATATTCATTGTGGTGGCCGTTACTTCTTGCTTGCTCTATGGATGGCTCATGAAGGTCAATCCCCATGGTTTGTGTCCCATCGGGAATTACACGCTGGATGGTGTTCGAACGGCCGCACCCAATGTCCAGCACACTGTCACAATTCTGCAGCGCAGCTTGGATGGTTCTAATCCCAGTTAAGAAGTCGGTTAAGTGGCGATGTATCGCATTTCTTGGCACACATACCCTGTCGTTGTGAAGGATAGTAGAATATAGGAACGATTTGTCAAACGCTAGTCGTCATCGCACTCATCACCTTCCCATAGCTCCCAGCCCTCGCGGAAGAGGAAATAGACGATCACGAGACCGGCAATAGGGTCGGCTTGCCAGAAACCAAAAAGCGCATTTCCGGCTAACCCGAGAAACAAGGCGACAGAAAGCCACGCACACGCCAGAGTCTCTTTGGAATCCGCAATCAATGCCCTGCTGCCTATCCGTTCGCCGATCTTCCGCTTTTGTGCGGCCAATACCGGCATGACGATGAGGGATGCCGTCGCGATAATAATACCCGGTATCGATGTATCCGGTGCATGGGCCTCGATGAGAGTTGAGATCGATTCGTATGCGACGTATCCACCAAGCAGGAAGAACGTCACTGCAACAAACTTCAGCGCACGCTGTTCCTTCGCCTCGATCTCCTCCTCTGTCAACCGTTCGTGGCCGTAGAGCCGCCAGATGAGTACAAGGCCTGAGAGAGATTCCACAATACTATCGAGCCCGAACCCAATGAGGGCCACGCTCGCCGCCGCCATTCCGAAGAATATCGAGACGCCAGCCTCGGCTACGTTATAGCCGACGGTGAAGTATTCGAGTCCCAGAGCCTTTTGGTGGTCATTCATACGGCAATAATAGCAAAAACAAGGCTATTACGCGCATATTAAATCGTGATTTTTTTCGCTTTTTGCTTGACTCGGCTCGCGAAATATCGTATATTAATCGTGAATTATTTAGCGATCTGCTCCTAAGCGACGCACCTATATCAACAAGCACCTAGAGATTTACGCACGGAGTACGAACAATGAAAGCAGCACCTTCTGAGGAAAAACTCCTCAAAATACTCGAAATCCTCGATCGATACGATCGGCAGCCTTCCAAGCTCATCCCCATCCTGCAGGATGTCCAGAAAGCATACCAGTACCTGCCGGAAGATCTCCTCGCTTATGTCGCCGCCTCGCTGGAAATCCCCGCAGCGCGCGTCTACGGCGTCGCGACCTTCTACAGCTTTTTCGCGCTGGAACCCAAAGGAAAGCATGTCATCAGACTTTGCGACGGCACTGCCTGCCATGTGAAGGACAGCATTCCCATCCTGAACGCCATCCGCGACCATCTTGGTCTGCATGGGAAGCAAAAGACCACGCACGATATGCAGTTCACAGTCGAAACCGTTGCATGCCTAGGCGCATGCGGCCTTGCCCCTGTGATGGTCGTCAATGAGCAAGTCCACGGCGCGATGACTCCTGCGAAGGCAGTCGATGTCGTGAAAACATTGGAAAAGGAAGAAACTGCAGCGATGGAGGATATGTAATGAAACCCGTGAATTTGGAGGCCGTGAAGGCCGAATACAACGAAGCCGTTCTGCATGTCTCACGCCGTGTTATCGTCTGCGCGGGCACGGGATGCGTTGCAAACGGCGCATTGAAAGTCCACCAGGCATTTGCCAAGGCACTCGAGGCGAAGGGACTAAACGTCAAGCTTCAGCTCGATTACCACACACACGAATACGATAATCTCCTTGTTTCAAAGAGCGGATGTCAGGGCTTCTGCCAAATCGGTCCGCTCGTCCGAATTGAACCGGACGGGTTGCTTTATACCCACGTCCGTCCCATAGATGTTGAGGATATCGTCGAGAAGACGCTCCTCGGCAATACTGTGATCGAAAAGCTCCTCTACAAGGAGCCAAAGACCAACAAGATCTGCCGCGGGTTCAGCGATAACCCCTTCTACGCGACCCAAAAGCGCAACGTCATGAAGGATGTCGGCTACATCGATCCGGAAGACGCTCGCGAATACATCGGCAATGGCGGGTACGCAGCAGCGGAAAAGGCATTCACACGCCTGCAGCCGCAAGAAATTTGCGACGAGGTACTCCTCGCCGGATTGCGCGGGCGTGGCGGCGGCGGCTTCCCTACCGGTAAGAAATGGTACATGGCACGCGTCCAGCCCAGCGAGAAGAAGTACATCATCTGCAACGGCGATGAAGGCGATCCGGGTGCGTTCATGGATCAGGGCCTTATGGAAGGCAATCCGCACGCGGTGCTGGAAGGAATGATGATTGCTGCGCGCGCTATCGGCGCCGACGAGGCATACGTCTACGTCCGTACCGAATATCCGCGTGCAGTCGCCCGTATGCGCAAGGCAGTGCAGGATGCAACCGAACTCGGTCTCCTCGGCGAAAACGTGTTCGGCAGCGGTTTGAATATGACGATCAACGTCATGGAAGGCGCAGGCGCCTTTGTCTGCGGCGAAGAAACCGCCCTCATGGCATCCATCGAAGGAAAGCGCGGAATGCCCTCCCCCAAACCGCCGTTCCCGTCGCAGTCCGGCCTCTGGGGCAAACCGACCGTTATTAATAATGTAGAGACGTTCGCCACAGTGCCGCTCATCATCAAATACGGCGCGGCTGTCTACAAGCAGCTCGGAACGGAAGATTCACCCGGCACGAAAACGTTCGCACTCGCAGGACATGTTGCAAACACAGGTCTTATCGAAGTGCCGTTCGGCTCAACGCTGCGCGAAATCATCTACCAGATCGGCGGCGGCGTCACGAGCGACGACGGCTCGCTGGACGAAAACGGCTTCAAGGCCGTGCAGATCGGCGGACCTTCCGGCGGCTGCCTGACAAAGGACCATCTGGATGTCCCGCTGGACTACGGGACCGTCACGCGTCTCGGTGCGATGATCGGTTCCGGCGGACTCGTCGTCATGAACGAGCAGACCTGCATCGTCCAGATCGCAAAATTCTTCATGCAGTTCACGCAGCATGAGAGCTGCGGAAAGTGCGTCCTCTGCCGCGAAGGCACGAAGCAAATGCTATCGCTCCTTGAGGACATCACCGAAGGCAAAGCAGACGACTCAACGATACGCACGCTCGAGCAGCTCGCTTCGGCAGTTCAGAAAGGCTCGCTCTGCGGATTGGGCAAATCCGCGCCGAACCCTGTCCTCTCGACGCTGGAGCATTTCCGCGCCGAGTACGAGCAGCACGTCGTAGAAGGCAAGTGCTCTTGCGGAAAGTGCGAGGCTCTCGCCCCGCCGATGATCCACGAAGATCTCTGCAAGGGCTGTATGATCTGCGCCAGGAAGTGCCCTACCGGCGCCATCACCGGCGAGAAGAAAGAAGTACATCACATCGACCCTGAAAAGTGTATCAAGTGCGGCGTCTGCGCAGCGCACTGCAAGTTCAACGCAATCACGGGAGTGGCAGCATGAAACACCCAGAATATCTCTTCGTCGACGGCGCACCTGTCAAGATAGAAGGCGAGCGCAACGTCCTGGAACTCGTCCGCAAAGCGGGCGTCGATATCCCGACCTTCTGCTACCACTCCGAGCTCAGCGTCTACGGCGCGTGTCGGCTCTGCATGGTCGATGTCGAAAATGAAGGCGTGAAGGCGTCCTGTTCGCTTCCGCCCCGCGACGGCATGCATATCAAAACCTCCACTGCTGAAATCCGCGAGATGCGCAAGATTTCGGTCGAGCTCCTCCTTGCCAATCACAAGATGGACTGCCCGACGTGCCCGCGCATTTCCGAATGCAAGCTGAAAAACATCGCCAAGCGGCTGGGCGTGAAGGATATACGCTTCAAACGCACGGAAACCGAAATCCCTATCGACGATAGCTCGCCCTCCCTGCTCCGCGATCCGAACAAGTGCATCCTCTGCGGCGATTGTGTACGGATGTGCAAGGAGATTCAGGATATCGGCGCGATCGATTTCGTCCACCGCGGCGCAGAAGTACAGGTGCTGCCCGCATTCGGGAAAGACCTCGCCAGCGTGGAATGCGTCAATTGCGGACAGTGCTCGCGTGTCTGCCCAACCGGCGCGCTGACGCCCCGCTCCGAAGTCGACGGTGTGTGGGATGCAATCTACAATGAGGAGAAGATCGTCGTTGTACAGATTGCACCGGCCGTACGCGTCTCGATCGGCGAAATGTTCGGAATGAAGCCCGGCACCGTCGTCACAGGCAAGCTCGTCGCCGCATTGAAACAACTCGGCTTCAATAAAGTCTACGATACATCCTTCGCAGCCGACCTGAC
>PABJ01000202.1 GCA_002699105.1 Ectothiorhodospiraceae bacterium
GCGGCTACCTGGTGCTGAACGCAGCGGATGCATTGAGCGAACCCGGCGTCTGGAAGACCCTGAAACGGGCGCTGCTTCACCGGAAGCTGGAGATCCAGAGCATCGAAGGGTTGAGCCAGCATGTCAACTCCGCACTGAAACCGGAAGCAATCGATGTGAACGTGAAGGTGATCCTCATCGGTAACAACGAGATCTACTATGCGCTCTCGGAGTACGAGCGGGACTTCAAAAAGATCTTCAAGATCAAGGCGGATTTCGACTATGAGATCGAGAATACGCCGGAGGCTGTACAGCAATACACGGGCCTGCTCCACAAGCTCGTCGTGAACGAAAACCTGAAGCACTTCGATAAAACCGCCATTGCGGGGATCGTGGAATACGGTGCGCGGCGCGCAGGCAGCCAGAAAAAGCTCACGACACAGTTCAGCGAGATTGCCGACGTGGTTCGCGAAGCAACATACTGGAGTAAGAAGAACGGCAATCAGTACGTCGATTATCACGATGTGCGCATGGCTATCGACGAGCTCCGCAACCGCCACGGCCTGTACGAAGAAAAGATGCAGCAACTGATCAGCGATGAGGTAATCCTCATCGACGTGGAAGGCAGGCGCGTAGGACAGATCAACGGTCTGGCGGTCTACGGCGGCGACAGGTTCGGCTTCGGGAAGCCCTCCCGCATCACAGCGTCGATTTCGGCAGGCAACAACGGCATTATCAATATCGAGCGCGAGGCAAAGCTCAGCGGCAAAACGCACGATAAGGGTGTGATGATCCTGACGGGCTACATCCGCGAAGAATTCGCGCAAAAGCACCCGCTGGCATTAGCTGCGAGCATATCGTTCGAGCAGTCGTATTCGGGCGTTGACGGCGATAGCGCCTCGGCTGCGGAGATGTACGCGCTGCTATCGGCAATCGCCGGTATACCGATTAAACAGCAGTTCGCCGTCACAGGCTCGATGAACCAGAAAGGCGATATACAACCGATCGGCGGGGTGAACGAAAAGATCGAGGGCTTCTTCGACGTGTGTTCCGAGCGCGGCTTGACCGGCAACCAGGGCGTGATTATCCCGCAGCAGAACGTAACCGACCTCATGCTACGTCCGGAGATTGTCGATGCGGTGAAGGAAGGGAACTTCCACATTTACCCGATCTCGAAGGTGCAGGAGGGCGTGGAACTGCTCACGGGCGTGAAGGCCGGCGGGCGCACCGCTCGCGGCACCTACGAACGCAATACCGTCTATTGGAAGGTTGCCCAGAAGCTGGAAGAGCTGCGCAAGTACAGCATGCCCCAGCGCCACGCCAAGAAAACCAAGCCCAAAGGCGAGAAGAAGAGCTAGCGACAACAGCGTTGGATACGCCTTGTTGAATTGATGTTCCCAGGTGTAGGGGTCGATCCGTGCCTGTCCCGGGATCCCGTCGCGATGGTTTTAGGCGACGGGAGAACGGGATATCGACCCGAAAGCCCGGCGCACGCCGGGTGTTTTGTTATTGGCCCTGGTTGGTGGCGTTTTGGACACCACGCTACGCAGACCCGCAAGCTTCTCCCCAGCGCCATCCGTTTGGCGGGGATTCCGGACAGCGAGCCGACATCTGTGCCCACCCGACCCGTCGCAGAAGAATAATGGCGACGGGCCTGCCCTCCCAACGGGAGGGCATGGCACATATCTTACCTCTGTGGTTCCTTCTTGCGCGGAACATGTCCGTATTGCAGAGGAAGAATCCCCCCGACTCGTTGCGCCATTTCATGGCAACGAGTCGACCCCTACGCAGTAAAGAACACATTCTCCTCTCGAACCTCTGTGGTTCCTTCTTGCGTGGAACATGTCCGTCTTGCGGAGGAAGAATTCCCCCGACTCGCCGCGCCATTTCATGGCAACGAGTCGACCCCCTTGCTCATTCGTCCGCTTTTGGCGGACTCATTCAAGGGGGTGTGGTAGCATCTCCAGTCGTTCCGCACTTACCAGGGATTGGTGGCGAAGACGGTTGCGTCGGTGACGAAACCGCGGTCGTCTATTTCCAGTACGGATTTGATAACGTGCGCAATCTCCATCGAGCGCAGCTTCTTCGGTTCATCCGGCCGTTCAACGCCTTGCGGGTTGCCAAATGCCGTTGTTACTTCGCTCGGGTTTACAAGCGTCACGCGGACGTTATAGCGCCGCAGTTCCGCACGCCAGCACTCTGTCATACCGCGCAGCGCAAACTTGCTCGCCACGTACATCGTGCCGGTCTCATAACCTTTTAACCCCGATGTGGATGCAATATTGATGATGTTGCCGGAGTTCTGCTTTTTGAACCACTCTGCCGCTTCGCGGGCGTACAGAGCCGCGCCGAGCACGTTCACGTTGAACACATCGGTGAATTCCTTCGAGGTCACCTCCGCCAATGCGCTGTGCTTTCCGATCCCGGCATTGTTAACCAGCACATCCAGCCTATCCCAATGGCTGCTCAGTTCTTCGAACGTCTTCTTGATATCGGCTTCGTTCCCTGCGTCGGCCTGGATTGCTATCGCACCGATCTCCTTCGCGGCTTTATCGAGGCGATCCTTGTTCCTGCCGGTGATAGCGATATTAGCGCCGTGTTCCTTGAGCAGCATGGCCGTGGCTTTTCCAATACCGAGGCTGCCGCCGGTGATGAGCACATTTGCGTTCTTGAGATTCATATCTGCCGTCCTTTTGATTCGTGGATTGTGACTACGTACCAAAACGCGGCATCGGCGGAGTTGGTTCAGATTCCGCGCAGGCGGACTATTTGAACGGGCGGGTCACCCAATCCCCGGATATCTGGTACCAGAAATAGCCTATCCCCTCTCCCTGGATATTGAACTTCCTGCTCGGCTCTTCGGGTGCGAACGGCCCGAAATCGTTGAACTGATTATCGTCATCCTGCTGCATTGTATAGTATGCCTCGCTGAGGATCGTGATCCTTGTGCGTACGCTATCAATGGTGCTTCCTGATGGCATGTAGGTTCGCAACTGCACTGCGCCGTCCGACAGCTCCGTAAATTCATACGAATACCACCGCGATGGATAGGTGTGGTTGTTAAACCACACCCAGCGGCCATAGAATTCATCATACACCTGCGTGTATATTTTATATATCACGCTACGGTTCTTCAAAGGCCGGAAGACTGCTATCATATAGGGCGAATACTGCGTCGGTAAAAAGTACATCGTATCCACGGCCACGGTGGTAAAGTCAAGCTCCGCTTCGCCCCAGCAATGGTAGTTCTCCCACTCCACATCAATACGAACACGCTTGCCCACACTTGTATCAAAGTCTACCTGCCTCCTGTATACACCGCCGTCAAAAACAGGCAGAACCTTGGCGCCCCCAGTCATTCCGCTTGCATGCACCTCGGCATCGAGCACATCGTAGTCATGGTAGTCGTGCGGCTGATCCAACGGAAGCGTCCTGCCTACCTGGCAGGATATGTACAGGGAATCGCTCTCCAATAACTCGGCATACCCGGTTACGACGAGCTTCTCTTCGAAGGGCGGCCAATCAGGATCTGCGACCTGCTGTTCGCAGCCAGTGAGGAAGAGGGCGGTGAATGTTATTAATACTGCGGTTTTCATATAGTCTAGAAATTAAAGTGCAATCCGAATGTCGGGACGAAGGGCAGCAGGGTGCCTTGCTTTATCACGTGTGAGCGGCTGCCGTCGGAATTGTATTCCCGCTCCACCCACTGTGCAAACGGATTCATCCGGCTGTACGTATTATAAATGTTAATCGACGCCTTCCAGTCCCAACCGAACCACACAAAGCTGTGAGAGAAATTCAAGTCCAGCCTGTGGTACGAAGGGAGCCGGTAGCCGTTCCGTGTTGTATACAAGTATTGGTGGTATCCATCGAGCTGGTAAATAGCGGTGGGCATGGTGTATGCCTGCCCGGTGGAATACACCCACGTTGCAGTAAACTCCCAGCTATGCCCCAGCCGATAGTTCAACACGGCAGAAATATCGTGCCGTTTATCGTAGCGCGGAGGGAAGGGCTCGCCGTTGTTGAGTTCGGGGAAGGTGCGTTCGCTCCATGCCAGCGTATAGCTCAGCCAGCCGGTGAAGGCCCCCGCGTTCTTGCGCAGGAAGAATTCCGCGCCGTAGGCCTCGCCGTCGCCGCTTGTAAGTTCGCGCTCGAGCGGTGCAAGAATCGAGAAGATGGCGTTGTTCTTGAATTCCAGCAGGTCGCTCATGCTTTTATAGTAGCCTTCCACCGAAAGTGTATAACCGCCGTCGAAGACGGGCTTGCTTGCCCCGAGCACATACTGCATTCCGAAGCTCGGCTGCAGCCGGGACGTCGACGGGAACCACATATCCGTGGGAAGCGAGAGATCGTTGCGGGTCACGAGGTGGAGGAACTGGTTCGCGCCGATGACCGCACCTTTGAGCGTCAGACCGTCGTCGAAGGAATAGAACGCTGAGAACCGCGGCTCGGCACGGAAGTACTGTCCGCGATCGAAGTAGAAGAGCCGCCCGCCTATGTTTGCCTTCAGCCGCTCCGATATCTGCCACTCGTCCTGGGCGTAGAGGCTGAACTCCGTCCCTGCATGCCGCGGCAGGTCCGCCTCAAGCTCTCCGAACTCGCTCTCCTGCGAAGACGCCTCGGACGTGAACTCATGCAGGAACAACTCCGTCCCGGCGGTTATGCTGTGGTCGGACGACGGGAAGTATTCGAACTCGGTCCGCAGTGTATAGTCCATGATACCCGAAACGGCTTTGAAGAAACTCGCGCCGCTTTCGTAGTACTCCTCATACTCGGTGCGGAATGTATAGTCGGAGACAATAAACGAGACGTTGGAGAAGAGATTCTCCTCGAGGATGTGTGTCCAGCGCAGGTTGAAGGCCGTATTGCCCCACGAGCTCTCGAAGTCGTCCTCGCCGTCCGGCTCGCTGAGAACGTCGCGCCCGAAGAAGCCGGAGAAGAACAGCCTGTCGTCCTGACCGAGCTTGACGTTCGTTTTCGCGACCAGATCGTAGAAATAATACGGGAAGCTTTCCTCGGATAGCGCCGAGATCAGCGCATCGGCGTAGACCCGCCGGCCTGAGACCATGAACGTGGCGTCGTCGGTGATGGGGCCTTCGAGCGTCAGCCTTGCGTCGATCATGCTGATACCGCCGCTGCCGTGCAGGCGGTCCTTCGCGCCTTCCTTCATCGCCACATCGATAACCGACGACAATCTCCCGCCGTACTTCGCAGGCATTGCCCCTTTAATTAATCTGACGTGGTTGATCGCATCAGCATTGAACGTACTCAGGAAACCGCCCAGGTGGTACGGATTATATAATATCATGTCGTCGAGAAGGACGAGATTTTGATCAGGGCTGCTGCCGCGGATATTCAATCCGCTGGAGATTTCCGAGGACGACTGCACACCGGGAAGGAGCTGCAGCGAGCGGAAGATATCCGGCTCCCCGCCCAGCGACGGCAGCCGGAAGACCTGCGTCATGGGAAGATCGATTGTGCTCATCTCTTCCATATCGGCAGCGACGCGTTCAGCTTCCACAGTCACCTCGCCGATCAGGATGGTGGATTGCACGAGTTCGACATCCAGGCGCTGCGGTGTGCCCTCGCGCAGTTCTACCGTGATTGTATCGGTCTTGTACCCCACCGCGCTTATGCGCAACTGCCTGCTTCCGGGCGGGACATCGGGGATGGAGAAAAAGCCGTAGGTGTTCGTGGCGGCTCCGCGCTGCGTGCCAATCAGCAGCACATTGGCACCGATGATGACCTCGCCGGATTCGCGCTCAGTGACGGTGCCGGAGATCACTCCCTGCCCGATTGCCGGATGCGCGCCGAGGAGTACGCACATTGCCGTCAGAATCCATTTCCTTGCTGCCACGTGATGCCGCCTGAATAGTGGAGTGCTCAGTCTGTTGCACCTCTAATCTCGCAAACCTTCAAGTCCGAATCAAGGCAGAAAAGCGAGACAAGAAAGCTTGCCCTGAGCTTGTCGAAGGGTTTGAAGTTTGAATTGGGAAGTGGGAAATGAAGATGCAGGAACCGCCTTCCTTAATGGACACGATGGACAATATGGACAGCATTTTCTCTGTCTGGAATCATCTGTTGTGCAGCGCTGACTCAGCGCTGGGACTATCTTCAGCCCCGTAGGCTTAGCTTGAGCCCCAACGGGGCGACATATTTGTACCGAGAAGCCAAGCCGAGCTGGAGGGCCCCCTGATCCCGTCACTTCAAAGTTTGTGCGAAGGGAGAACGGGCTCGGTTATCCCCGGGCGGGCGCTGATCGCCATGCACGCGGGGCGCTGACAGATCCTGGCCTGCGCCGGGATGAGGAGGGGGTATTTATACGCGTTTGGTTTTACGTACCGACTTTCCCCTAGGAGGGGAAAGTCCTCGTCGCTATAATATTCTGCGACGAGGGAATGGGGTCAGCGCGAAGCGCTGCACAGTTGGATGTTTATACCGAGAAGCTAAGCCGAGCTGGAGCTCGGCTATCCCGGGGGGCGGGCGCTGGCCGCCATGCTCGCGCGGGGCGCGTGCACTTTTCAGATCAGAGAAGAATTCCCCCTGTCTCCCCCCTTGTCCGGCAATCGACGCGGCAAGCCGTAGCGTCGATCGCCTCAAGAGGGGAAAGATTCCAGCGCACATAGATACGCCCGGCGGATGCCGGGCGTTGAAATGCGTTGATGTGCGGGAGGGGCGCTAGGCGTTGTTCTTCTTGAACTCTTCCATGAATGCGGCGAGGGCTTCCACGGACTCAACCGGGCAGGCGTTGTATGTGCTTGCACGGATACCGCCAACGGAGCGGTGCCCCTTCAAGCCGTAGAGTCCTTTTGCCTTTGCGTCTGCGACAAACTTCGCTTCCAGTTCCTCGGTCGGGAGGTTCCAGGTGATATTCATAAGCGAGCGGTCTTCCTTGTTGGCGACTGCACCCTTGTAGTATTCCGGATATGCGTCGATGATATCGTAGATCAGCTTCGCCTTGCGGATGTTACGCTCTTCGATGACTTCCAGGCCGCCTTCGTTCATGATCCACTTCAGCGTCTGTCCGACAACGTACACAGGGAAACTCGGCGGCGTGTTGAACATCGAATCCTTCTTGATGTGCGTGGCATACTTGAACATCGTGAGGTTTTCCTTCTTCGCCTTTTCTTCCACCCACGCTTTCTTGACGATGATGAGCGTTACACCGGAAGGCCCGAGGTTCTTCTGCGCGCCGGCATATATAAGATTAAACTTGCTGAAGTCCAGTGGACGGCTGAGCATATCGGAGGACATATCCGCTACCAGCGGGATGTCGCCGGTATCGGGCATGGTGTTCCACTGCGTGCCGTAAATCGTGTTGTTCGTCGTGATGTGCGCATAGTCCGAGCCGGGCGTCCAGGTGATGTCTTTCGGTATATAATTGAAGTTCGCATCCTCGCTTGTGGCAACGACGTTGGTCTCGCCCAGCATTTTGGCTTCTTTAATCGCTTTGGTTGCCCACTCGCCTGTGTTGACGTAGTCGGCCTTTGTGTGCAGGAAGTTCAGCGGCAGCATGGCGAACTGCGTGCTCGCTCCTCCGCCCAGATACAGCACTGCGTATTCATCTGCCGACAGGCCCATGATCTTCAGTGCATCCTGCTGAGCTTCGACCATAACCTGATCGAATTCCTTGGAGCGGTGGCTGATTTCCATGATCGACATGCCGAGATCGGCGAAGTTGTAGGCAGCATCCCTTGCCGCCTCGATGACGGGGACAGGCAGGATCGCCGGACCGGCAAAGAAATTATGTGCGCGCGTTGCCATGATGGTACTCCTTCTTTCGCGAAAAATGTGAAGAACTCGAAGCTCACGGGGAGCATTTTCTATCGTTACAAATGTAGCGAATGTTCTGTCAATTCCATATCCGTATCTCCAAAATCCGCCGTAACATGTTGATAATACTGGACTTTCTCGCCCTCTCGTTGTTTGTTCAGATTGTTTTTCCTAGGTTTGAAGATTGAGTATAACGGCTCCGGAAACGGGCAATTTCCCGGTTCGGACCGATGCAGCACATACACGTTTCATTTTCTCATATACTGGAGTACCTGCAATGAATATCCTCGTAACAGACGGTATTTCTGCCGAAGGCGCCGCATTGATGCGGGACGCCGGACACAACGTCGTGGAACAGAAACTCACGCCGGAAGAGCTATTGGAAAAGATTAAGGATTTCGATGCAATCATCGTGCGTTCGGCAACCAAGGTACCGAAAGAGGTGATCGATGCAGGGAATCTGAAAGTCATCGCGCGCGGCGGCGTCGGACTCGATAATATCGATACCGCCTATGCCAACGAAAAGGGAATCCCGGTGCTGAACACGCCCGGCGCATCCTCCATCTCGGTTGCCGAACTGACGATCGCGCACATGTTCGCCGTTTCGCGGTTCCTCAACCTCAGCAACACTGAAATGCGCGAAGGCAAGTGGCCCAAGAAGGAATACAGCAAGGGCATCGAGCTTACCGGGAAGGTCCTCGGACTTATGGGCGCAGGGAATATCGGCCGTGAGGTCGCAAAGCGCGCCATCGGCCTCGGCATGAGCGTCGTCGCATACGATCCGTACGTCAAGGAAACCGACCTCGATATCACGCTGACGACGAAGGACGAGGTGCTCGCGAAGGCGGACTTCATCAGCATGCATATGCCGTTCGTCAAGACTGAAGGAGCCGCGATTGGCGAAGCAGAATTCGACAAGATGAAGAACGGCGTGGTGCTCGTGAACTGTGCGCGCGGCGGCGTTGTGAACGAAGCTGCCCTCTTGAAGGCGCTCGAATCCGGCAAGGTGCGCTCCGCAGGCATCGACGTCTACGAAACCGAACCGCCGACAGAGGATCAGAAGGCCCTCATCAACCACCCGCGCGTATCCGTTACGCCGCATATCGGCGCTGCGACAGTGGAAGCCCAGGGCCGCGTCGGGACGGAGATCGCACAGAAAGTTATCGACGCATTGAAGTCATAAGGAGAATCATGGCAACGATACGCCCATTCAAAGCTTACCGCCCGAAACCAGAACACGCGCAGGAAGTCGCAGCGAAGCCTTACGATGTGCTGAACTCCGAGGAAGCCCGTGCAGAAGTGAAAGGCCATCCGCTTTCTTTCCTGCATATCGGCAAGCCGGAAGTGGACCTCGATCCGTCGATCGATCTTCACGATCCGCAGGTGTACAAAAAAGGCCGCGAGAATCTCCAGAAGCTCATCGACGACGGCGTGCTTGTGGAAGACCAGCAGCCCTGCCTCTATCTGTATTCCCAGACAATGGGCGAACACACGCAGTACGGACTCGTCGGCTGCGCAGCCGTGGAGGAATACTGGGACGACACCATCAAGAAGCACGAATACACCCGCAAGGATAAAGAGGAAGACCGCTGCGAACACGTTCGCGTCACCAACGCCCATACCGGGCCGATCTTCCTTACCTACAGAGATAACGAAGAGGTCGACGGCATCGTGGATCAGGTGAAGGCGCAGGAGCCTGCCAGCGATCTCGTTGCAGCCGACGGCATTCGCCACCAGTGCTGGGTCATCAGCGATACGGATCAGATCGTAAAACTGATGGAGCTCTTCGCTGGAATTCCGAACCTCTACGTGGCCGACGGTCACCACCGGAGCGCCGCGGCAGGAATCGTGGGCAGGGAGCGCGCAAAAGCGAACCCCAACCACAAGGGCGACGAGGAGTACAACTTCTTCCTCGCGGTCTACTTCCCTGCCAGCCAGCTCAAGATTCTCGACTACAATCGCGTGGTGAAAGACCTCCACGGGCGCGATAAGGAGGAATTCATGCTGGCGCTCAGCGCTGAATTCGGCATTGAGCAGAGCGAAAAGCAAGTCAAGCCCTCGAAGAAGGGCGAGTTCGGCCTGTACATCGATAAGCAGTGGTACAAACTCACGGCAAACGATACGCTCATCAACAACCCCGATCCGGTGGAATCGCTGGATGTCGCCATCCTGCAGAACTACGTGCTGGATGCGCTTCTCGGCATCAAAGATCCGCGCACGGATAAGCGCGTGGATTTTGTCGGCGGTATCCGCGGACTCGATGAGCTAGAGAGACGGGTCGATTCGGGCGAAATGAAGCTCGCGATTAGCATGTTCCCGACATCCATTGATGAACTCATGTCCATTGCCGATGCGGGCAAGATTATGCCGCCGAAGTCGACATGGTTCGAGCCCAAGCTCCGCGACGGGCTATTCGTGCACTTTTTGGACTAAGAACACCGCATTCCAAGCTTTCGCGTATTTGAGCCCTCCCCCATGCGGGAGGGCTTTTTCTATCCCTGATGTCCGGTTTCGGTGTTTAGAGCGCAGCGGATGACCTTTTTTGACTTTTTTCGCCGCAACCTGAAACACTCCTATAATAGATGTGTTATTGACATTTGTAAGCAATCCATGTAATTTGGGTTGTTCACGTCCGAAACCAATTCCTTGCAAATAAGTAGAGCTGACAACATGAAATCCAGCATGGTACTGAAGTCATTTACAGCGATGTTCGTCATCCTGTTTGCAGTGCTTATCGCCGTACCCGCACAAGCCCAGGAACGGGGCACGCCGGGAGTCGGGATTGAGCAGCAAACGGAGCAGAACGCAACGCTCGATGCAGACAATCGCGCGATTTTAGACCTCCATCCCTGTATCATCGCCCAACTGAGCGATGAAGAAGAAGCGCATCTGATGGCGCTCATCCGACGCCTGATCGATAACGGCGCCACAAGGGACGAGGTACACACTGCAGTGCAGCGCTCGCTGAAGTCCTGGGACGTAAAACCATGCGGAAACGATAAGGATAAGGACCGCCGCATCAACATCCCCGAATGTATTTGGGACAAGCTTTCTGAGCGCCAGGCTGCTACGCTCAAGTCGATGATTGAGCGCATGCTGGCATCAGATATGTCGGTCGGCGAGATTCAGAAAGCCGTTCACGAACAGCTCCGTGCATGGGAAATCGGTCCTTGCGAAGGTGATAACGACCGTCCAGTGGTCCCGCCATGCATCTGGGAACAGCTTTCCGAACGTCAGGCAGAAACGCTGCGCACGATGATCGCCAGAATGATGGAAGCCAGGATGAACAAGGCCGATATCATCGAAGCAGTCCACCGCCAGCTTGAAGCATGGGAAATCGGTCCGTGTGAAGGCGATAACGACCGTCCAGTGGTTCCGCCATGCATTTGGGAGCAGCTCTCCGAACGTCAGGCAGAAACGCTGCGCACGATGATCGCCAGAATGATGGAA
>PABJ01000203.1 GCA_002699105.1 Ectothiorhodospiraceae bacterium
ACCGCCGCCTTGCCTCTGTCGGTTACACTTATTTGTGGTATCGCTGTGCCTAATGCCGGGATCTTCGCGGCAAGCAACTGCTCTGCCTTCAACGGGACGCCGATCGGATTCGTCCGGTCGGCCATCATACCGTGAAGCGATTCGTGTGCTTCGAAAATCTGTTGCTTCTGGGGATCTGACTGGATTTCCGACAGCAGCTTCTGTTCAGCTTTGCCGTCGAGCATCCCGTCGAAATATGCCATTACTTTATCTTCAAATGTCATAGCCGCACTCACACAGATCAGGATTCAGGTTCTTGTTGCGGAAAGTCGTCTTTGAAATAGGGCCAAAGCTCTTTCCGGATTCGCTGCTTCGCACGCCAGATTCGTTGTCTGATCGTTCCAGGGCTGGCGCCGGACATCTTGGAAATCTCGTTGTACGGGAGTCCTTCGAACTCGCGCAATACAATAGCTTCTCGCAGGTCTTCAGGGAGCCCGGAAATCGCAGCATCAAGTGCTTCACGTATCGATTTCCTTTCTCCGATAACCTCGGGGTCGAGATTCCGGTCTTTGCCGGGTATGGTGTCGAAGTCATCAATCGCAGCATTTTTCTTGGAATCACGGATCATATTGAGACATATGTTTCTCGTGATCATCATCATCCAACCTCGCACGTTCGTGCCATGCGTAAAGCTGTTTGCGTTTTCGTAGACGCGCATGAAGGCGTCCTGGAATGCATCGCTCGCTTTGTCCTCATCGCCGCTTAAGAGGCGAAGCGCATAGCGGTATATATCAAGCTTGCGTCGTTGGTAGAGCTTCACATAGGCTTGTTCATTGCCGTTCTGAAACTCCTGAAGCAAATCGAAATCGGAGACTTCCTCCGTCGCGCTATCGCGTTCTGTTGTCTGTTCCGATTGACTTGCACGGTCTTGTTCGGCATCGCGTTTCGCTCGCTCGCGAGGGGCAGCATCGGCGCCGTACTGTGGTACGTTGCCGACATCGGATAGAGCAATACGCTTTAACTGGTAACTCATAAATGAGTTGTACCTCGCTGAACTTCACCGCGAAAATGAGAGGAGTCTGCTAGCAGCTAGTTAAGACAAGTCGTTGGTAAGACTATCCTTACACCGTACTGCGGGGCACGCACAATGCCCTCGATTAAGCGACTGTTGTTTGCAAGAATATATGCAAATCTTTGCCGTAATGCAGGGCGTAGAACTCCGGAAACCGACCTGCTCCTCTCCTAAACGAACAATCTCTGTCCTATAAACACATCAATAGGCTGAATGTCACGCGAAAAAGTGAGAAAATGCAGGAAAGCCCCAAAATGGAGAAAAAATGCACGGTTACGGCCTTCTCGAAGGCTTTAGCGTCCCTTTGTGAAGGTTGGATCGGTTTTGAACGGACGGAATGCGTAGATATGCTGCAAGAAGTAATTCTTGGGGAAATTCACCTCTGCGATACCGTACTCGTCGGGTTTCTGATCGGCAGGATTGTACCCGGTGCCGAAAAGCCAGTCCCAGATGGCGAGTTTTGTGGCGTAGTTGGTGCTGCCGTGCGGAACGTAGGATGAGTGGTGCCAGCGGTGCATCTCCGGACCGTTGATGATGTACTGCAGCCATCCGGTCCGAGCATCGATATTGGAGTGGATCCACATTCCCCATAACGCGCTGATGACGCCCTTGATGACCGCAACTTCGGGAGCAGCGCCCAGCAGTACGATCGGGGTAAATTCTACGGTCTGGTTGATGAGTATCTCGAGTGAATGCGACCGCGAGCCTGCAACCCAGTCCACACTCTTCGGACTGTGGTGAGCTTCATGAATCCGCCACAGGAATTTCGACTTATGCTGTGCACGATGGAACCAGTAAATATAGAAGTCGTGCGTGACCACGAAGAACACGACCTGCACCCAGATGGGCCAGTCGCTGATGAGGTGCAATCTGGATACATCGGTGCTCCCGTCGATCCACTCTATGATGAACCCGATGACGACACCCAGCACGTAACTCTGCAGAATAGAGTACATGACGAGGTCGTTGAAAAATCCCTCGCGGAAGAACTTCTGATTTTTATCGTATGGAAAGAGCCGCTCAAATGCGACGATGATTGCTGCCCCCAGCAGAATGACAGCCAGTGCTTGAATCTGGAAATCCATGTGCGTGATCGTTCGTAAACGTCGAAATACAACTGTACCTCCTACAAAACGTCCGCGTACCGGACTTAGTTCTCTTGCTGCCCTCTAACAGGTGCAGTTTTAACATTCGCATAACATCCTAGATATTCAGCGGGCGGTATACTATCTTATGAGTCGGATCAGATCGATCCATGTCGTCCCACAACCAGGACATTACTCCGCGAAAACCAGACTTTCCATTCACTCCGAGGTGAACTATGCACACATGGTACAAGACGATTGCGGCAATAGCCGCTATGATTATCCTCTGCTGCGCCCCACTGGCTATGCAGGGTCAAACAGAGATCACGGAAGACGTCACAACGAACACAACCTGGGATGCGGCAGGCTCCCCGTATCAGATTATGTCCCCGAGCGGCAGGATTCTTATCCCGAAGGGCATCACGCTCACGCTCGAAGCGGGAACGGTGGTGCACTTTCCGGGCGAACAGTCGATACTCGACTGCAAAGGCACCATCAATGCCAACGGCGCTCCCGGCAATCCCGTCACCTTTACACGCGATCCCGGATACGATGGACTCTGGTATTCGATTCAGTTTAACGGCATTGAAGGCGAAGGCGTCGGTACGCTCAACCACTGCGTCATCGAGTACGCAGGTGCGCCGCGCAGCGGCGAAGACGAATTCGACGCGGGCGTGAATTGCATCTTTGGCGCGATGCCGACGATCGATAACTGCACGATTCGGAACTGCAAAAACGGCGTGTACTTCGATAAGGAGTCGAACGCCACCGTACAGAATTGTACCATTACCGATAACGAGAAGTATGGATTGTACATCCATAACAGCTCGCCGATCATCACAGCGAACACCGTATCGAACAACGCACTCGGCGGCGTCTATCAGCAGACGGAAGGTGCCGCCGCGGCCTACCCTCAGTATGACGGCAACACCTTCGCACAAGGCCAGCGCATCGTGTTGGACGGCACCCTGGCCATGTCCGGTCTGTGGGAATACGCTGCAACGCCATACTTCATCGATCAGGAAACCCAGATTGAGCCCGGTGTAACACTCACGATTGAGCCGAATGTTGTCATTCAGTTTTTGAACACGAACAGCTCGCTGGCAGTGCGAGGCTATTTGGTTGCCGAAGGCACGGATACGGAGCCTATTCTTATGACGACAGCGCCGGAATCAAGTACGCGCTGGTTCGGTGTGAACTACGTTAGCAAAAACACCGATGCCAGCCGGATGAAGCATGTCATCATCGAAAATGCCGGCTACAAGAAGGACGAAAACGCTATCTACGGCGCAGTCTTTTGCTCCAACGAAGCTGCTCCATCGTTCGATAATATCGAAATCCGCAACTGTCTCCGTGGCTTTACATGCTTCCAGGGCGCAGCGCCGGAGATCAAGAATTCGACGGTCAAGGATTGCGACGACTACGGCATGTGGTTTGTCGACGCATCGCCGACGGTGACGGGAAACACCATCACAGGTAACGGCGTGGGCGGTATTCTGCAGCAAACACGAGCAGATGGAGAAACCTACCCGCAGTACGAAGGCAACTCGTTCGGCCCAGACAACCTGATCCATATCGTCGGTAATGCCGATAAGAGCGGTACCATCGAATACGCCGCGGTGCCCTACCTCATCGCGCACGACTGGATCATCCAGCAGCCTGAAACGCTGGAAGTAGAGCCAGGCGTGGAATTCCACTTCGATAACGAAGACGCCGGTTTGCGCGTGTACGGAACGCTGGAAGCCGCAGGTACGATGAGCGATCCCATCACGTTCACACGGGCAGCCGGAATGAGCGGAAACTGGTCGCGCATTTTGTTTGTCGATGCGAACACGAATAGCAGCTTCATGGATTACTGCGTGGTTGAGTTCGGCGGCAAGGCGCTCAGCGACGAATCGATATTAGGTGCGGTGGAATGCCGCGACGGCGCAATGCCGGCATTGAACAACTGCACGGTACGCAACAGCCAGAACGGCGTCCTCTCGATCGAGACTGAGGGGCCTGTGATGGATAACTGCACACTGGAAAACAACAACCGTTTCGGCCTCATGGTGGTGAATGCCTCCCCGACCTTGCAGAACAGCCGTATCCAGGGTAACGGTGAAGGCGGCGTGCAGATCAATACCAACGGCCTGGAAGAAGCATATCCCAAGTACGACGGCAATACGTTCAGCAGCGATAACCGCGTTCATGTCACCGGTAACCTCACACGCTCTGGAACATGGGAATTCGCAAACACCCCGTACTTCATCGATGAATACCTCCGTATCGATCCGGGGGTGGAACTTACCATCGAGCCAGGCGTGGAGATTCAGTTCGGTGAGTTTACAGCAGGATTGAACTTCCAGCGTAGCAAGCTCACTGCAATCGGCACCCCACAAAACCCGATCAAATTTACCAAGTCGCCGGATGTCACAAATCCGTGGCAGAATATTTTCTTCCGCGGCGAAGGCGATAGCGCAAGCACGATGGAGAACGTCATCTTCGAACTCGGCGGGTGGTCGCCGCTCGGCGGTCAGGCAATGCTCATCTGCGAAGATGGCGCAAACCCGTACATCCGGAAGTGTATCATCACCGAAAGCGCCGATCAGGGCATTCTCGCCAAGAGCGGCTCGGAGCCGTTCATCTGGAGCTCGATGCTTTTCGATAATGCGAATCGCGCCATCTACAATAACAACGCTCCTGCGGAAGACCACATCATCTATGCGCGCTACAATTGGTGGGGCGATCCCAGCGGCCCATACGATAAGAACGACCGTTCCAACGATCCGACGGGACTCCACAATCCTGACGGACTCGGCGACGAGGTCTCTGATTTTGTCGACTATCGCGACTGGCTGACCGTTGCAACAAACGTGGAGCCGGTCAGCAGTGTGCCCGGCGAGTTCGCTCTCCTGCAGAACTTCCCGAATCCCATGCAGACCGAAACAACGATTGCATACAAGCTCGAACGTCCGACGGCAGTGACGTTGCGTATATACAACGCTGCGGGTGAGCAGATCTACATAGCCGAATCTGGCTACCGGCGTTCGGGAACGCACACGTTCCCCTGGAACGGCGTCACCCTGAGCGGAAATAGCGTCCCGAACGGTGTGTACTACTATACACTTTCCAACGGCACAGCGCAGGTTACGAAAAAGCTTATCGTTGAGAGGTAAGCAACGCGTTACATCTTTCGAGGTGTGCGTACGAAAACGGGGCAGGATTCATCTCCTGCCCCGTTCAGTTTCCGGCTGTAGAAAACTCTTGTGTTGGTCTACTGCTCGCTTTTCTCCACCCAGTACATTCCCTTGGTCGAAGATAACCGCTCCGACGGGTCCGTTTCCTCGGGATTCTGTTTGGGATGCATCCGTATCTTACCGTCTTCAACTTCGAATTCGTACACCCCGTAGATTTCAGTATCGACGCGCAGCAAAATTTTGTACTGCCCGTTTACCGAGAGGACACGCTCTGCTTTCATCTCAGGAACGTATTTCGAGACGCCTCCTTCCTTCTCCGTATAACCGAAGTTGAATTCGAACGACTGCCATTCCGGGGTGAGTGTAATCTCCTTGGCTCCCTGTCCTAGCGCACCGACGAGCGTTTCATCCCGAATAAGCGACCCACTGATGTTCACTTTTTTGAACGGGCGTTTTTCCTTATTGCGGAGCCATACGACGACCTTTAGGTTCGACTGCGGCCGGTCCCCCAAATAGTAGAGGTATGCATACTTGCTCCACGGACCGTTAAGGAAGTACCCCGGTGCAGGATCGCCTTCAATGCGCAGCTCTTCAACGGAAAAATCGAAGAGGTACACCATCTGATCTGCATCAAGCTGGAATTCCGCCCGGTAATTCCCGGGGCCGGGCAGTTTCATGAAGGTTGTCTCCGCATCAGGTTGAAACGTTTTGTCGATACGGTACTGCTCAAACGACCAGAAGCTTCCGGCGGCCATTCTGCCGAACCATGTGATCTTCGCGACTGTAGAATCCATGTCCGCATTCCGGATGAACGTGTAGAAGTTCCCTCCCTGGTCGGGTTGATACTGGTATGCCGAGGAGGTTTCATGTTCCGGGAAACCCACGCCAACTATCTTCTTTACCTCTAGCATTGGCTTGTTTGTCCTTAGTGCAATACCGTCAAGGATGGTGGAGTAAATCAGGGTTGGAGGCGGTTTATCGTCCTGAGCAACGCCCTGACTGATGGGAAAAAGCAGGATGAGAAAGAAGCCAATGAGAGATGCGATGAATTGATTCACGAAGATCTGTGTTTTATTCTGTGAAAGCTCATTATTCCAAAACTACGAAACTCGGCTTTCGAAGACTACTCTGCGTCCTCGCTGCAACCTGTGTGCCGATGGTGCGTATAGATACGATATACAGACAATCCTATTGCCATGAAAGCACTTCTGTTCTTATACATCGCAAGTCTCCCGTTCGTTTCCAGCGATCTGTTTGCGCAACGGATGGACATCAAGAAGTATCTCGGGTTCGATTTCAACTACTCGCTCGATGAAGCCGTCAATTATTACGAGCTTCTCGGTTCCTCTGTCATCCGCGATATTTCAGACGACTGTCCGCCTGCCTCGCCCGGCTGCGCGCCGGTCCGTTCGGTGACGTTGAGTAATACTCCCTTGATCCTGAGTGTCCCGACCAGCTATTTGCATTTGGGAGCGGTGGAAGGCAAGCTCGCGCAGATATCTATCATCATCAATGAACGCGCCGCATGGGAGCGGTTCGACGCCCAACTTGCGCGCACCTCAAAAGGCAAAGCACACACCGAACGTCACGATGGAGCGATCTACATCCACTGGGTCTTCGAAAACTGCATCATCCGTAAATCGGAAGTGCTTGTCGAAGGCGACGATTCCACGCTCTACCGGAAGTACGACATCCTTCAGCGATAGGTCTTGCAGCACTCAGGATAGACGCTCCAGTGCGTCCCTGAACTCCTCCGGCAGCTTCGCGATTTTGTTCGCTTTGTAATCGAAGCAGACCATCCCCGTTTTAATCCTCGCAACTTCCTTCCCCGACTCGGCATTCTTCAAGCGGTAGAAGAGTTCAAACCCGACCGAGCTGACGATCTCGCACGAGATTTCTGCATCTAACGTATCGCCATAGTACCCTTGCGATTTATACACAATCGCTGCGTCTGTCATGATAAGTCCGACCCCGAAAAACTCATTTTCCGATGCATCGAATTCAGCAAGGAACTTCATACGAAGCTCGTGCGCGAGGCCGAGGACGGCATTGTTTGCGAGATGTGCGGCATAGTTCAGATCTGTGATCCGCACATCGATCGAGGTTCTGAAATCGACGCGATTCGGAATGTCAATGATTACTCTCGCCATAGGCCGTCCTACTCAGTTGATTTCCAGTCTTGAAGTAATATACCGCTTATGATTAGGAGAAGCCCGTACACTGTGGACAAATAGATGCTTTCGCCCAAAACGAGGGCGATGAACACAAGCGATAAAAACGGTGCCGCATATACCAGACTCCCAACCCGCGCAGTAGCTGCTGTTGAGATGGCCATGCGCCACAGAACGAATGTGATACCCATCTCGAACAGCCCGATGTACAGCCCGCCCAGCAGGCCTTCCGATGAAGGCAGAGTGATCCCACCTGTGAAGAGCATGTAGAAGGCAATGTACGCCGTCCCGAAAGCGAAATTCAATGCGAGCCGTAACACCGCATCCCTCGTATCACGCACGTTCGCGATCCAATACGCCGCCCAGATCACTGTGCTGCCGAGTGCCAGCCCGGCTCCCGCCAGATTAATCGTCTCAAACGAGGCAATATCCCCGCGGGTGACGAGCAATACAACACCGGCAAAGCTTACAAGCAACGCGAGAAGCGTTCGAAGCCGCATGGGCTGTTTCAAAAAGGGTATGGACAGCAGGGCAAGGATGATCGGCCAGAGGTAGTTCAGCGCCAGCGCATGCTGCGCGAGGAGCACATCATATGCCCGGAATAACACCAGGTAATAGAGAAAGGGATTCAGCAGACCCAGTACAGCCGAATAGGCAATGTCGGGGAAGCTCCATTCCCGCAGTCGTTTCACATTGCCCTGCACTGCACTGATTACGAACAGCGCCGCTAACGATACGGCAGATGAGACCAACAGCAGTTCCTCCACGGTCGCGCTCTGCAAGCTCAACTTGAACGCAGTCGCAACGGTCGACCAGAACAGCACTGCCGCACCGGCGAAGAGGTATGCTTTCGAACGGGAGTTCATCCCTGCAATCTAAAACATTGAGAGCTGATTCTCGTAGGGATTTCGAAAGTGCTCGGTGGAGAGGGGTTTGCCGGATTGCGGGATACCGTGCTTCTTGCATGCCGATTTGAAAAGCGTATGGATGTGCTCCGCGTAGACGCCTTCTCCCCTGCCGCGAACGCCGAACCGGCTATCGTACAGATTCCCCCCTCTCATCTGTTGTATCCTTCCGAGGACTTTGCTCTTGGCGTCGGGATAGTGTTCATCGAGCCAGGTCGTGAAGAGTTCGACGAGGGAGTTCGGCAGGCGCAGCATCACAAAGGATACGTGTTCGGCGCCGGCGTCCTTCGCTGCTGCGATAAGCTCCGGGATTTCTCTATCCGTCAGTCCAGGCACTATCGGTGCGATAAGGACGCCGACCGGTATGCCAGCTTCGCTGAGAGTGCGAATTGCAGCAAGCCTGCGTTCAGGCCGGGAAGTACGCGGTTCCATCACTTCGGTCAACGAGCGGTCCAGCGTCGTGAGCGATATCATCACTTTTGCAGTGTTGTATTCGCTCATCTC
The DNA here is from genome assembly GCA_002699105.1 of Ectothiorhodospiraceae bacterium. Lineage (GTDB taxonomy): Bacteria > Bacteroidota > Ignavibacteria > SZUA-365. The sequence continues at coordinate 8,896 of PABJ01000203.1, forward strand.
GGATAGGATATCTATGTCCCGCGTAACAAGGTGATTCTTGGTAACGATACCGATGGGATTCCTGAAATCTCGAAATACTTCAAGACAGCCTCGCGTGAGTTCGAGCTTGCGTTCCACCGGCTGGTAGGGATCGGTGATACCGCTGATTGCTACAACCTGCGGTTCCCACGATTTCTTCTGCAATCCTTTCCTCACGAGTGCGGGAGCGTTCTCTTTCACCAGGATCTTCGTCTCAAAATCAATCCCGGAGGAGAAATCGAGGTATTCATGGAAAGGCCGCGCATAGCAGTAGACGCAGCCATGTTCACAGCCTCGATACGGATTTATCGAGACATCGAATCCGATATCGGGACTGTCGTTCCAGGCGAAGATCTCTTTTGTATTGTCCGGTATGAACTGGGTCTTCGGGGAAGGCTCTTCGAGATCATCGCTCCACAAAGGCTCATGCACATATTCCGTGCTCTTGAATCTGCTTTGCGGATTATGCTGCGTCCCTCTGCCGCGAAATGACTTCTGTGGTTTCATACATCAAGATGTTAGTAATATGACTAACATCAAAACGCAGGACACTGAGAAATAGTTCGCGCTAGGATGCGTCTTGTGCGGTGGGACCGTGAAGTTGTTCGGGACGGACGCGCATGCTGTAGTAGAGCATTGCTACGGCTGTGATCGAGCCGCTGGAAGCCAGAAGGAAGATTATCCCGTAGCCGAAGGATTCAGCAATGATACCCAGCGCGAACGCGGTGATTGCAGCACCTACATCCATCATACCGGTGACAAATGCCATGATGCTTCCGGATAGACTCCGGGGCGCAAGCGTATAACCGAGAGCCGTAACAGCCGGGAAGGTAAGCCCATGCCCGACACCTGCAATAACCCCGGCGACGATAAACCACGCGGTCGCGTGACTGAAGTAGAGTACGATCAACGCCACACCATAGGCAGCGAACGAAGGAAGCAGTACGCGGCGCAAGCCGAATTTGTCTCCCCATTTCCCGCCAATGAGACGGATGACGATGCCGCCTACACCCAGTCCGGAAAAGTAGAGCCCAAAGCCAACGACGGAGCGCTCGCTGGCAAGCTTTGCGAGAAAGGCGTTTGGCGTTGAAAAACAGACTGCCAGCAGCATCGCGAGGAAAAGTGTGAGGCGGAGTTCTTTGGAGAAGAGGAGCGTCTTGAGACGACGTAAAGAGAAGTCTGATGCCCGTGAAGGCCCGTCATCATGGAGAAAGAGAATGGAGATAAAGCCCAGCACGCCAGTCGCCGCCATGAAGTACAGGAACCACGTGAGACCGTGATCCGTGACGAGGAACTCACCGAGCGGAGGACCAATGATGGCGCCTACCATTCCCGAAAGTCCATACATCGCCATGGATTCGTTTCGCCGTCCTTCTGGTGCAATAACGCCCGCGAATGTAAACGATGCCGAGAAGTGCGCTCCGAATCCGAATCCTTGAATCAACCGCAGAAGCCAGACGAGCGGCGTGAGCCCAGAATCCAGCGCATAGGCGAAGCCCAGGTTCGGAAGCGCGAGGGTCAGGCTGCCAAGGATAAATACAAGCTTGATACCGCGCTTGTCGATCAAGTACCCTACTAATGGTCGGCCGAGAACTGCAGCCACGGCATATAGGCCCATGAACAGCCCAACCTCCGTTGCCGATCCCCCCTCGTTCGTAACGTAGAGGGAGTAGATGACATTGTTCGAAAAATGAAGTACGATCAGGAAGTTGTATACGAACCCGACGAAGAACGTCGGGGTATAGAGCGGTTGATCAAGCCGTTGTGGAGAACCTTGTGACAACAGAACGAGTATTCATGAAACAAGCATAGCCCCTGAAATCAGGCCAATCTTAAATATGGTAAAAGTGAGCCCGCTTTCCTAGCTACTTGTCGTTCCTCTTTTCGGCCGGGGCTTCCATATACTTGCCGATCACCTCGAAGAGTTTCTCCTGGTTCAGTGGTTTCGACATGAAATCCGAGCAGCCGGCCTCAAGGCATCGCTCGCGGTCTTCCGGCAATGCATGCGCTGTGAGGGCAACAACCGGGATGTGCTGCAGCTTCTCATCCGATTTTATCATCTTCGTGCAGGATATTCCATCGTACCGCTCACCGAGCGATAGATCCATGAACACAAGATCGACCTCGTTTGCCTGCAACGACTGCATTGCCTCTTCCACATTCCCGGCAATGAGCACATCGTAGTGCTTTCGCAGGAGGCGGTTCATGAACTTCTGGCTGAGATCGTCATCCTCCACCACGAGGATGGTACCTTCACGCCCCGGCGTGTCATCCCCTGTGCCCTGCTGTCTGGTCTGATGAACCATACGTTTTGGTTTGGAATGAGAAGACGGCAGCGCAATCTTCACCGTTGTACCCTCGCCTTTTCCGCTTTGTATCGAAACGTGCCCGCCGTTCTTTTCGACGTAGAGCTTCGTGAGCGTCATTCCAATGCCCAGCCCTTCATAGGGACGTGTGTAGCCGCTCTGTTCCTGTGTAAACATGGTGAAGGACTGCTTCAAATATTCATCGGATATACCAATGCCCGTATCCTTCACTTCGACGATGCAGTTATCGCCTTCGTTGTATAAACTCACGAATACGCCGCCTTCATGCGTGAACTTTATCGCATTGTCGATAATGTTCAGTACAGCCTGATCGGTGCAATGCTGGTCTGCAAAGACGCTGAGGTCGTCCGATCGGTGTGTCACCTCGAGCGTGAGGCCTTTCTTTTGTGCCAAGGGGATTGCCTCCAGCGCAAGATGATCGACCTTGCGGCCGAGATCGAATACTTCGCGCTTCATGGGGAACGCACCGACGCTGAGGCTGGAGAGGCTGAGCACCTGCTCCACAGTGTTTTGCAGCCGCTTGCCCGCTCTGGCGACGCTTGCAAAGAAATCGCGGTGTTCGGCATCGAGCTGCTCGTTCAGTTCCGCCTCGAGGAGGCTTGAATATCCGAGAATAATATTGAGGGGCGTTCGTATTTCATGCGACATGTTTGCGATGAAGGAATCCTTCAGCTTTTCGCTGCGCTCGGCTTTCTCTTTCGCTTCGATGAGGTCCTGCTCCCATTGCCTCCGCTCAGTGATATCGCGAACGGATCCGAAATTGATCAGCTTGCCGTTGATACTTTCGTTCACCGTGTGGATTTCAACCGGGAATTCCTCGCCGTTCTTCCGCATATGATATCGCAGTGGAATGAAGATTTTCTTCCCCGGCGGGGAGTCGGCGATCGCGCTGTGCGTTTTCTCCTTCTCAGCCGAAATCTCGGTAATGTTCATTCCCTTCAGTTCTCCCAGCGAATAGCCGTACATCTGCGTGGCGGCCTCGTTCGCATCAATAATCGTCATGGATGCCACATCGATCATTATGAAGGCATCCGGATCGAGCAGAAACAAGTCCTTGAACTTCTGCTCGCTTTCGAGAAGCTGGAGTTCGACGATCTTCTGCTGAGTAATATCGACTCCGATCGATGCAGCCCCGGAAAGCTCGCCCGTTGCAGCGAAGACCATGGTGTTATTCCAGCTTATCATCCGGTGCTCGCCCGAAGCAGTGAGTATTTCGTTCTCGTAGCGGCGGGGGAAGGCTTCTCCCCTGCGACAGGACTCGAGATACACTTTTCGGACTTCTTCTCTGATGACTTCCGGGATGAAATTATCGAACCAATCGACGCCGCTTGCGTCCTCTTCCTCCCAGCCCACAACGTCCAGGAAGTACTGATTGCAATACGCCACCTTGCCGTCCAGATCGAGGATCACCGCCACCATGTCGATACTCTGAAGCAGCGCCCGGAAGCGGCGCTCGGATTTGAGAAGTGCTTCGTTGACCTTGCGCTCCGCCGTAATATCCTTCCCGCTGCCGACAACACGGATCGCACCCGGCTGATCTTCTACCGGCACAGAATAGCTTGACTGATGCACCCAGTGGACGCTGCCCTCGCGGTCGATGAGGCGGTATTCGAACGAATGCCGTTCGCCTTCCCGAAGGTTCGCCAACTTTGCGGATACCTTCTCAATGTCGTCGGGATGCACGGCAGCCTTCCAATCAAATGGTCGGCCGTCAAGCGGGATTTCCAGTCCAGTGAGGCGTTCGTAGGAGCCGGTCATCCATTCGATCGTGACGTTCCCGCCTGGTTCCAGCAGATACGAATACGCATAATCCGACATCAGGTCGGAGAGAAGGCGGAGCCTGTCCTCGTCTTGCTTCAACCGGGTGGATTCGAACTTCTCGCTTGTGATATCCTTGCCGGCACCGAGCAGGGTCAGGCCCTCATCGGTGCGCTCAACGACTTTCCAGTAGTCTCTCACCCAGTACACATCACCGTTTTCGCTCACGATACGGTACTCGAACGCCCCTTTGTTCTTCCCACGTTTTGCGGCCAATTCAATCTGGAGATCGAGAATATCCCAATCGTCCTTGTGCGTGTGTTTCTTCCAATCGTATTCCTCCCCTTCAGCCGGGACGGGAATCCCAAAGTGGTTGTAGAAACCTTCATTCGACCACAGATTGATCAATTTGCCGGAAGGCTCCACACGCATGGAGTACATGTAATCTGTGGTAAGTTCAGCGATGAATCGGTACTCATCGCCTGAAAGCGAACCGGAGGCAGGGGTAAAGCTCATAATCCGTAAAACCGTGCTATGTTGTCAGGTGCAGTCGTGCTGCTGATGTCATTATACGTGCCAAAACAAATGTCTTAGCAGCAAAGGTGTCATTGAAGATAGGTTTTAGAGTAAAGGTGCGTTCTAAAGACAAGATAGAGAATGAGCAGCTATTACGATGAACGTTGCTGCAATATTCGTATTACGTTTTCTTTCAAGCGAAGCAAAACAAGGATACGAATATCGAGGATTTACTTCAACATACCGGTTACAATAGTAGGCAAATTTTGCATAAACACGAAACTCCAGACAATAATATTCGGAATGTTACATTTGTGTTGAAATCAGCGGGTTATCTACAATGAAGCCAACGTATTGAATTAACAACAAGAGGCAGCCAGATGGCTGCCTCTTTGTACTATCATGTCCAAGCTGAACTACCGATTCAGCGGACTCGATACAATCGGGAGCTTTGGTGTGGAGGTCTTCTCCTCGCGCTTCATATCCAGCTCTTCGAAGAGCACTGCGTTCGGGACGATAAAGCTCGCGGGGAACCCCGATACAGCGCCCGCCCGGCTGATGGAAAGCTTCATTATACGGCCCATATTGCCGGAAAAAGACGGATTCACCATCGTGTTGTAGACAAACTCCCGATCTTCCCAGGCCATAATTTTGCGCATTGTACTTACTGAGATACCGCTGAATGATGCAGAGCGAACAAGGGTCTCCTCGCCGGTGGCGACATCGACGATATAGATTTCGAGCGGTGCCTCCAGTCCTCCTTCGTCGCCTCCGCCCATCTGGAAGGAGAACAGATCCTGCGGACTGATGTCGCGTTCCGCCGGAACGAGCGGTTCGGCAATCTTGCGCACGATGACGGCCTTCTTTAACCCTTCGTCGGAAGCGGCCTGGATGAGTTCCTCTTTCAGTTCGGCCTTCGACATACCGTTCTCAGCCTCCACGTGTATAACGCTTGGGGCGACGCCATTGGCCAGGCCGATGCCGACCCGCGCGTGCCCGGTTGACTTCGGTACTTTCTGCGTTGGTGTGCGGTCGTTGAGCAATGTTTGGAGTCTGCCGCCTTCTACGACGACGAGACGATCCTGTGGTACAATACCCTGCCTGTCGATTTCATAGGAACCGACCAGCCCAACCCCGCCGTATTCCTTTGTCTTCGGAATCGCGACAAGGTTCATCTCGGATGGAAGTACCCGCTTCCCGATCCTGTCTTCGAGCGATTTCTTATCGCCCATGAACATTGCGGCACCAGGGGTGCTGGAGATCATATCGCGTGTAGCGATGAACCCGTCCGACTCCATGAAGTACCGCTGAGAGAACAGCTCCGCGACAGCCTGCCCTTCGAACAAAACAGGTCCTGTATAACTTTCATCGAACATCGGCGCCGTGCGTAACGATGACAGAAGTCCGGCGAGTTCCTTGCAGTCAGCCGCCACGTCTGCAGCATCGGGCAGCCCATCCGGCATGCGGGTGTAATAGGTAAGGTGATCGTTCAACTGCTCCCCGTCTTCTGCCTGCGTGGATGCAGTAATGACAAGTGCACAGAGCGTGATTGGATAGCTGAGTTCCGTTCCCTCGCTGTTCGTGTAGTAGACCATCATATTGGTAAACCGGAGCAACGCTTTCGATGCCTGGATTTCCGGGTATTCGCCGAACACCGCAGAGACGTCGGCAGTGAACTTCTTCCATTTGCTAACATCGAACTCTACAACGGCGGGTGCGATGTGCATTTGCGCGGGTTCCTCCTTCGAAAAGTCCGGCAGATTCGCGAGATCTTCCTGGAGATTCTGCTGCTCTATCGCGGCAAGTTTCTTCTGATACTTGTCCGCAGCGGAGCGGTACGTATCGTCCGTGGCCATCCACAGCGAACGCCGGATACCGTAATAGTCGTTTTCCAGCGGGACGAGGCCGACACCGCCAAAACCGAACATCCCGAGCGCACTGCTGGGATCGAGGAAATTCTCGTCGGTGCGTTCGTAGCTGCCGACCATGACCCGGACCGTCCGGCTTCTGCTTCTCTTGTCGTTTGCCTTCAGGACTGCACCGAGTGTGGCTTCTATAGTCACATTCCGCATGTCCATAATTTCATAGCGGATGTAGAAGGGCGGCTTGAGATCTTCGAGTCTCAGCCCTTCCATGTTCCGCTCCAGTTCATCCTTCATTGCTTTCAGGATGACATCCTTCCCGGAACCTAATTCGGCTCCGACGGTCAACATCGATACGTCCGCTCCGATCTCATTCGAATGACCGGCAGCGTTGTAGTTCAGCGATTGAGCAAAGAGGTTTCCTGCCGCAAGGGCGAATGCAAGTGTTAGTGCAATTGTCGTTTTCATGGTGATACCTCCTTAAAAGCTGCTGCCAGTGTTATCGGAACTCGACGCATCGGCGTCAGGGCGCGGAAGAAGCGGCGGGCGTTCTTGTGACTTGGACTTCTTCTGGACTTCGACTTGCGATACAAACAAGGATGGGGATGCCGCTGATACCGGCACCCATCCGGACTCGGCTCCGCAACGTCCGTTGAATATCTCCATGTCGCTGCCCGTTGCGGTGATGTTGGAGAACATCACGAGCGGCGTCCCTACAAGGTCGACCCCGCGAACGAGTTCATCGGGCCGGCCATCGGTATATATACGGTAGACTTCCGTCGGAATGACGTTGAACGCGTTCGGTATCGTCCTGCCCGTCATTGTGAAGCCGCCCTGGATGTCTTCGAACAGCAACCCGAACTCCTTCTCCTGCTTCTTGCACTCATCGATCAGGAGTTCGCGAAGTTCCTCTTTCGATATCGGCTTATCCGTGGTGACGAGCAGGTTGCTCTGACGCGAAACAGGTTTGTATCCTGCTTCTGCCCTCCCGTGGCCGTTCGATGCCGGGAAACCTTCGATCGGCGAACGGGCCATCAGGAAATTCTTGAATACGCCGTCGACTACAACGGGAACCTTCTCGGCTTTCACGCCTTGATCGTCGTATTCGTAATACCCGAGCAGCTTTGTCCCGTTGAGTTCACTCTGGGTCGGATCGGAGTACACATCCATGAACTCTGGAAGAATCTGCTGGTCGACTTTCTTCTTAAACGTCTGGCCTTCGTCTTCCTGCTTCTGACGATGGCCTTCAATGCGATGACCGAAGATCTCGTGGAAAAACACGCCTGCTGCTCTTCCGGAGAGGATGGCCGGACCTGTGTACGGATTCACGACCGGCGCTTCTTTTAGCGCTTTCATTTTCGAAATCATTGCCTTTACATCGGCGATGATCTCCTCGTCGCTGGGCATTTCGTCGGGAGTGAAACTGGAATATGTCTTATACAGAGGAAGTTCCATGCCGTCCTCAGCTTTCACCATACCATTAATGAAGAGCCTTGCGTAGGAGCGGTTGCTCGCCAGCTTCGCGCCTTCGGTGCTGACATAGTACTTGCGTTCGAACCGGAATGAGAACGAAGCATCGCCTTGATACATGGTCTCCAACTCGAGGAACGGAGCGCTGTAGGATTTCAGTTTTGTCTCCCATTTCTCGAGATCCGGAAGCAGAGTGTGTGGATCGACGGGCGGTGCAATTGAATTTGCATGTTGTGAGAGCTTGGCAAAGTCGTCCGACTGATCCTCAGCTTCCACTTTGACGGCAACGTTGGATTTCACTTTCGCATAGCGTTGGATCGCATCCCGATATGTTTTATTGGTCTCCTTCCAGAGCGCTTGCCGGATCGCTGTTTCGTTATCCGAATCCAGGGGAAGCGGTTTCATATCCTGCATACCGCTCATGATGTTCGCAAACATATCGCCGCGGATCTCGCGCGTATTATCCATGGTGTAATCGCCCACACGGACTTCGACAGCACAGAGGCGCGATTCTTCTTTCGTCGATTGCACAAGCACACCAAACTCGGTCGATACTGATGCTTCAAACACATCTGAAACGGAATAGCTCATAAAATAGGGCGGCGTCTCCTCCTTTTGAAGGACTTCGAACTCGTGCTGCAATTCGTCCTGCATGATATCGAGCAGGGTACCCTGGCCGAATGCAGGCATGGCAATCGGCAATAGGAAGAGGATAGCGGAAAGCCGGCAGTAGAACAATGCGGTAATACGCATGGCAAACCCTCTGGAATTTGTGAGGAAGATATGGATGTACTCTCGGAACAAGGCCCCGGTAGAAAAAAATAGAGTTTTTCATGGAGAAAGTCATCCTGAATCGAAAAATCTTTCGGAATTCGGGGAAAACGCTCCGTATTCGGGACTTCTTTCTAGACGCAGGAAGGAGGTTTGCGTTCCCTATGCAACCGTGAGGTACTGGATGGAGAAGAGATTTTGTTTATCCGTCCACACATGCTTGACATTGAAGATGCCCTCGACCAACTCGGCAAACGAATCCAAGGTGTATTTGCAGGAATATTCTGTGAGCATCTTCTCTCCTGCAGTGAAGGCAATTTCTTTGCCCTCGATGTTTGCAGTCTGGTCGATATCGCTGACGAGGTAGATTTCGATGCGGCCTTCGTCTGCGTTGTATTCAGCAAGATGCGAAAACTCGTCAACGTCGAAGTCGGCATTGAACTCTTTATTCAGCCGCACAAGCACGTTCTTGTTGAACTCAGCCGTCACGCCCTTTGCATCGTCGTATGCGGGTTCGAGTATTGCCTTATCCTTTTGCAGATCGACGCCAATGAGCAGACCGCCATCCTTGCCGGCGACCGTGGCGATTCGCTTTAAGAACTCGCGAGCTTCTTCAGTGGTGAAGTTCCCAATCGTAGACCCGGGGAAGTACACGACTTTGTGGGAGTACGGAAAACCGAATTCGGGTAGCTCGAAGTCCTTCGTGTAGTCTGCTGCGATGGGGATGATGCGCAGATCCTCGTATTCGTCTCGCAACTGATTCGATACTGCCTCGAGATGATCCGCGGATATTTCAATCGGAACGTACGCGGCGAGTTCGTTCAAGTGCTCGATGAGCAGGCGGATCTTGATGCTGCTGCCGCTGCCGTATTCGATGAGCAAGCATTCGGGACCGAGTTCGGCAGCGATCTCCTCGATGTTCCGGTGCATAATCGCGATCTCCGTGCGCGTCGGGTAGTACTCATCAAGCTGTGTTATCTGCTCGAACAATTCCGAGCCGCGCTCGTCGTAAAAGTACTTGCACGGGATCCACTTCCGATCAGCGCTTAACCCGACGAGCAGTTCTTCGAACTGTACCTGGTGTTCCGCATCAACAGTAATACTCATCCGTCTATCTCCCTACTTCTTGTTTTTTGCTAATCTGATTCCGGTGAACTGCCACCTGGCTGGCGAATGGAAGAAATTCCTGTACGTCCGGCGTATATGATCCTCCGGTGTTGCGCAGGAACCACCTCGCAAGACCATCTGGTTCGCCATAAACTTTCCGTTATACTCGCCTATCGCGCCTGGCGGTGGGGCGTAGCCTGGGTACGGCGTGTATGGACTTTGCGTCCATTCCCAGACATCCCCGAACATCTGCGTCAGTGCACCGGTATCGCTTTCAAAGGCTACCGGGTGATAGATACCAGTGTCCTGAAAATTTCCTGCGATCGGCACCCTTGCGGATGCGACCTCCCACTCTGCCTCGCCTGCCAGGCGCGCACCATACCACCGCGCAAATGCATCTGCTTCGTAGTGACTGACATGGGTGACCGGTTCGTTTGGGTCGATAGGCAGTAAGCCGTTGAGTGTAAACGAATGCCACTGATCTTCGATGTTCGTCCAGTAGAGCGGCGCCTTCCAGCCGCGTTCTTCCATCATGGCGCTGCCATCGGAGAGCCACAGTTCGATCTTCTCATAACCGCCGTCGTTCATGAATTCCATGTACTCGCCATTCGTCACAAGACGGTGACCGAGATGAAACTCCTCGAGGAATTCCCTGTGCATCGGGCCTTCATTATCGTAGGCAAATCCGTTCCCGGCATGCCCGATATGGTACAATCCTTCCGGGAAGGATATCCACTGTAAATCCCTGGCGGGAGGTGCCGGCTTCTTTTCGATCTCCTTGAAGACGGGGACTATCGGATTTACCGAGAGGACATGCTTGATATCGGTAAGCAGCAATTCCTGATGCTGCTGTTCGTGGTTGATGCCTGTCTCGATAACCAGCGAGAGCTTGTGAATGAGACTCTCATCGACAGAATCGAAGAAGCGCTTCATCGCCTTATCGACGTGAGCCCGGTACTCATAGACTTCTGCAACCGTTGGCCGGGAGAGCAATCCCCGGTCCGGCCTGCTGAAGCGCTCCCCTACCTGCACGTAGTACGAGTTGAACAGATAGGCGTAGCGTTCATCGGGCGAGGAGTAGTCGTTGAATACTTCCTGCAGAATAAAGGTCTCGAAGAACCAACTCGTGTGTGCGAGGTGCCACTTCGTCGGACTCACATCTTCCATCGTCTGGATGACGTAGTCCTCCGTTTGGAGCGAGGAGCAGAGTTGTTCGGTTTGTTTTCGGACGCGGAAGTACTTGTGTTCGAGTGCGGAAACGGAAAAGCCGTTCGAATCCGTTGAGAGTTCGTGCTCTGCAACGTTTGTGAATGGTTCGTCTTGCATGAATATCTGGTGTCTATGAGCGAGGGAATAAGATAATGTAGTGTTTTGCCATGGTGGTTCGCAAGTGTTCAGCGAACAAATGCCTGACAAAGTACTTTGTCCCTCGAATGTACTTTGCCTTACTTTTTCGCGAAACTTTCTTCGCGGATCGCCTTGAACTCGCTCCCCGCATTCCATCCCGGCACATGGCTCGATGTGGCAAGCATATAGCCGACGTCGAATACCAGTTGTATATCCTCCACCGCGCCGCGGAGGTCCCACCACTCTGGTTCATAATTATCGGACGGTTCGTGGTAATATACTTCCACCCATTCGTTTGCCTTCTCCCTTGCGTAGTCTGCGCCTTTTTCCCGGTGATCGAATCCCATCGATGGATACATTGCAGGCACGCCGTGCTTGATGAAATTGAAATGGTCGGAGCGGAAGTAGCGTCCCTTCTCCGGCTCAGGGTCGGGCTTCACTACCCGGCTCTGACGCGCCGCTGCGTTTTCTGCGTACGCATCGAGCTCCGACTGCCCGTACCCGACGAGCGTGATATCGTTCATCGGTCCGAATATGTTCAATCCATCTAGGTTGATCACGGCGATGGTATTCCGCATGGGGAATACCGGGTGTTCGACGTAGTACTTGGAGCCGAGAAGCCCTTGCTCTTCAGCAGTAACGGCGAGGAGCAGTACAGAGCGTGCAGGTGCCTTAGGCAGCGAGGCGAACGCCTCCGCGAGTTCCAATAATGCCGAAGTTCCGGTGGCATTGTCTCTGGCACCGTTGTAAATCTTGTCCTCTTGCTCGAGGCTCGGGTCTACACCGAAATGGTCCCAATGCGCAGTGTAAACGATCACCTCATCCGGGCGTTCAGAGCCTTCGATAAGTGCCAGCACATTGCTGGTCGTGAGCGTTTCAGTTGTGTTTGTGATACTGAGGGTTGTCGTGAGTCCGAGCGGAGTGGGGCCGGCTTCGCCTTTGACGGCCAGGTCCTTCATCCGCTCATAGTCTTCCCCGGCAAGTGCGAAAATCTCCTTCGCTTTCTCATGGTTGATCCAGCCCTCAAAGCCGCAATGCTGCGCAAGGACTTCCTGCTTGTTGATGTACATCTGAGGTCCGGTCCAGCCTTTGCGGACGATCTGCCAGGGATATCCAGCCGGTGCGGTTTCATGAACGATGAATATACCGGAGGCCCCCTGCCGGGCTGCTTCTTCATATTTATACGTCCATCGGCCGTAGTAGGTCATTGCGCGCCCATTGAAGAAGCTCGAATCCTGCGTATAAAAGCCGGGGTCGTTCACGAGGACGACCGCAATCTTCCCTTCCATATCGATTCCCTGATAGTCGTTCCAGCCGTATTCCGGTGCAACGATGCCGAATCCGGCGAAGACGAGTTCAGCATTGCTGATAACAGCTGGCTGCCCGGTTGCCGTCGAAACTGCAACGAACTCATCCTTGTAATTGAGTGACACCCTTCCGCCTTCGCCTTCCACGGTAATCATGTCGTAGACAGAAGGATTGAGCGAGATGAGCTCCATTTCCTGCGTGTAGCTATCGCCGTTCCCCGGCTTCGCACCGATACGCTTGAACTCCTTCGTCAGATACTCGATCGTCCGGGTCTCGCCTTCGGTGCCGGGCATGCGGCCCTGGAATTCATCGGATGCGAGGACCTCGATGTGCGATGATAAATCGTCTTCGGTGATGGTTGCGATTGCATGGAGTTTCGTTTCGTCTTCGGTGCTGCAGGCGCCGAGCGCGACAGCGAATACAAGGATTACGGCGGCGTATTTCACGTCTGTCCGATCAGTTGTTGGAATGCGGTTCGGGTTATTACCTACATAATTGCAATTGCGCGTCGAGAGTTCCGGACGGTGAGCCTATTCCTCGACGATTGTACCGACTTCGATCTCGCCCATCAGCTGCTGAAGCTGTAAATGCGCGATACGCGCCTGATAGCGTGCAGCGATTAGCGTCGTTCTTGCACGGGCAGCATTGATCTGCGCATCCCTGAATTCCAGCGATGTCGCCGTGCCGAGGTCGTAGCGTTCCTGCATCAACTTGAGATTTTGCTCCGCGGCATTCAGGTTCTCCGCTTCTAGCTCGGCAGTCTCCTTTCGCTTGAGGTATGTATCGTAGCGTTCTGATACCAGTCCGCGCACCCGGTTCTCCTCATCGAGCACGGCCAGCTCTTCATTCATCCGTTGGATCTTCGCGTTCTGTAAATCGATCCGGTCGCGGAAGCCATTGAAGATGTTGAACGAAAGCGTGAGGCCGACGGAAGCTTCGCGTGTTTCGGTATTGATGTCAGCCGGAAAATCAGGCCGTGAGCTAGATGCCGTTCTGTCGTTGTAGCCGTAGCTCGCACCGAGCGAGAGGCGCGGATAAAAAACGGAGGAAGCAAGCCCCACGCCGTCATCGGCGATATTGTATTGCTGCACGGCGATTCGGTAGACGCTGTTACGTTCGATCGCGCGTGTTGTGATCGCCTCACGAGTTTCGCTCACCTCCGGGATGTCGATTTCATCTACAACTTC
>PABJ01000204.1 GCA_002699105.1 Ectothiorhodospiraceae bacterium
TATCGCCGTAGTTGACGATGCCATCATTATTGACATCGCCGGGATAGACGATACAGGGCGTAGTGCCGGGTGCATACCCGAGAGCGTACATGCTGTTTTGATAGAGCTCAACGCCGCAGGCGTTCGGATCTTCGACGAGCAACTCGACGTTGTAGAAGCCTTCCGGCCCATTGAACGGAATGGAAGCGCTCACCTTTCCTGCAGGGACGGTTGCCTTCGCAATGCCGCTGTGCGTCGAGTGCAGAGCATTGGATGGGTGTGGACCGTAGATGTTTGCCGTAAACGGAATATCCATCGGCAGTGAAGCAACATCTTCTACTTCAATACTGACGAGTATCTCTTCACCCGACTCGTATGCAAATGCGCCGTAGTCCGGGTCTGGAGCTAGTTCAGCGCTGAGGACATCGTAATCATCGGTTGGCTGTGGGACATTTGCGAGCGAGGTGGTTTCGAGACGGTCGCCTGTCGGCAGGGGATCGAACCAGTATGTCCAATTCGGACCCTGTGTCGGCCAGCACCCGTTAATGAGCAGGGTCTCTGTTCCACTGTTACTGAAATCAGCATATCCGTTCAAGCGCATTCTGAAAGTGCTGCCCGGCACCAAATCGATCGGCGCGACGCGGAAGTCAACGTACCCTTCGATGTACACGACATCGTTGTTGTAGTCAAAACGCCGGACTACTTGCGAATTCGTGATATCGACGGGAGCTGTCATCCATGGTGCATGGGATCTTAGTCCATCGATGTAATTCCACCAGTACCAGCCTGGTAGCGATCTGTGGCCGAATGCAGCTTTGGTGGGGTTATTGAGCGATGGGAACGAGAGGACCGGATCGGGAGTGGGATCGAAATCGAATACCTGATCGGAATCACGATCGATCCACATATTGAGCATGCAGCCCCGCTCGATAATACCACGGTAGCCGGGATAGTGTATCGGGATATGTTCGAAGTGCATCTCGAACGCGATATATAAACCGCAGTAATCATTCTTTATCCAGACTTTGGACTTCGGTTGCTGACCGACGAATTGAGTAAACGGGAGATCGAGCTGCTCAGCGTCGCTCCATTCGGATGCCTCATCGATATAACCATCGATAGTAACGGATTTAGAGCTTTCGGGGATTTGCAGCGGCGCTGCAACCTTCCCCAATTGAACGCCGTCGTTGCCTGGCATTGGAGCTTGGGGCAAGGGGTCACCTTCGCGTATATGTGGATCAGTGAACGATTGCCCGTTGCCGCTCGTGACTGCCAAAAGCGCAAGCAACGCTGTGAAGAAAACGGTATATAGAATCTGTTTGGTCATGGCTCTCTCCTTCTGAAGAGTGTTGTATAGTTGCGAACCACACAGGATCTGCGCCGCATTGAACGGCACACTGCTCTGAAAGTAGAATCCACGTATTCTCTCGTGACGGCGTAGGCCGTCTAGCCCCGCCGATTCGATGAAGCCGCACAACTGTGCTTCTACCGATCGACGGTGTATTCTATGTTTATTATATATCAGTGCTTAAATACAGCAGCGGAGGCAGGCTATACTACGATAGCAGCAAATATGCACGAGCTCTACCCAGCCTCACATGAGATTGCATCATAAACATTCGTTCATGGTATATAATTGTGAGTACGCATAGCAGGAACGAGCTCTTATTCCTGCTATGGAGACACATCGTCTGACGAAGCATGTAGAGATATTCTCCATACTCTACGAGAGATACTCAAACGATGCGCTTTTTATTGGAAACGCTCTTCTGCAAGAGCGGTTATACAATACACACCCCAGCATTGTGCCGATGTACGGGAGAATCGTACGGTAGTAATTGAGTGGTGGAAACAAACCAGCAGCATACATAAAACACGCGAAGCCGTAAAATGTTACATAACCCCGTGGTTCCTTTTTTTGGTACTTCAATTGAATCGATCGAAACTGCAAACCACGCTCATCGTCGGTGGAACAGCGACGACTCCAGATGGGTCCAGTGAGAAAAATCGAGCGAAGGCAGGACCGGCTACCGTACTGTTTATGCGGCATCTCGCATTGGGTCATTTGGATGAATCACTCAAAGTACCTCCAACGATGAAAGTGGCTTTTTCTCGAATGGCGTCCCCAACGTCGGTCACGTTCCAAGATGGTCTTCCATGGCACTGAACCACCCCCATCAGTACCTGAATGGAGATCGAAAGCCATATCTGCAAGCTGGGGTGCTACGCCCCCATGCAAGCTTTGCAGTTGAACTATCCTGCCGGTTTTGCGGTTGCTAGAATAAGGGATATATTGAAAGACATGCTAAGTTACCGGTGCGATGGTAAGGACAAGCGAGAGACGCATTCAGTGAGGACCACCGGTTTGACAGAAAGGACTTAACGCGTTATAAATCAAGGTGCAGGACTCAGCCGCCCGGCTTTCGATTCGAATCCGCACTTTATTTTTCCCGCAAATTGATGAAGAAGATGACAGCATCTCCACATACATTTCACATCCCGGTTCTCGGGGTCGGATACTCGGTCGATGCACCGCTAAAGGTTGCTCGCTTTGGTATCTCATCGGTCATGTCGCTTGTCGACGACGCACTGCTCGATAAGCTGCGCGGCACATGGCTCGAAAAAGCCAATCTGCCTTACGAACCGATCCCCGACAATACGCCCGATGCCCGTGCAAAGCGAACGACGGAGTACCTGAACACCGTCCAACGGCTCATCGATCTCCAGATGGAAGTTCTCCGCAGCGAAACCTTCGTGCCTGGAAGCGATATCTATACGTACTTCGAGCTTCTTCCCGATAGCTCTCCGCTGAAGGCGGAGTTTCAGGCCATGCTCGATGAGCAGGATGCTGCGAAGAAGCAAGAAATGCAGAAGAACTTGCGCGCGCAGATTACGCCCGGTGCCATCGAAGTCAACATTATGACGAAGGTGGATAAAACAAACTACGATGAGAACCGTCAGCCAATGGAGGCGAAATACAACGATGCGCACGCATCCTTGCGCGGATTCGCCGAAAGCGAATTAGAAAGCGGCATCGTGTTTAGCGCGGGTATGAATCCGAGGTTGTACAGCTATTTAGCAACCCTCGATGATTTCTTCCCCGGCGAAGACGGCAGACGGAAGAAGGAGGTCATCCTTAAGGTAAGCGATTACCGCTCGGCCTTGATACAGGGTAAATTCCTAGCGAAGAAAGGGATTTGGGTATCAGAGTTCAGAATTGAATCCGGATTGAACTGCGGAGGACATGCTTTCGCAACTGACGGCTATCTGCTTGGCCCAATTCTCGAAGAGTTCGTAAAACAGCGCGAGGCCCTCGTCGAAGAAATGCGCACCCTCTACCTCGCTGCCCTGGGAGCGAAGTCGATGGAAGTCCATGAATCCGAACTGGGCGTGAAAATCACCGTTCAGGGCGGTGTCGGAACCAACAGCGAACACGAATTCCTGCGCCGCCGTTACGGCGTTGCTTCGGTCGGTTGGGGCAGCCCCTTCCTCTTGGTTCCAGAAGTCATGAATATCGACGACGATACGCTCGGCAAACTGAGTGCAGCTGGCGAAGATGAACTGTATCTCAGCGATGCATCCCCTCTTGGTGTGCCGTTCAATAACCTCCGCAACACAAGCAAGGAAATTGAAAAGAACGAACGGATCGCCGATGGAAAACCCGGAAGCAAGTGCCTGAAGATGTATCTCAAGCTCAATACCGAGTTAACCGAAAAGCCGATCTGCACTGCGTCTATCAACTTCCTGAAGAAGAAGAAGACCCAGCTCGAAGACATGAACCTGAACGGTTCCTTCCAGAAGACCTACGATAAGGCTCTTGAAAAAGAGTGTCTCTGCGAAGGTCTTATCACGTCGGTGCTGAACGTCAACAACTTGTCGTTCCCGAACATCAGCAAAGCTGTATCGGTATGCCCAGGCCCGAATCTGGCCTACTATTCGAAGATCACCACATTGCGTGACATGGTCTCGCATATTTACGGCCGCCTGAACCTTGTCACCGATCCTTCACGCCCGAACATGTTCATCAAGGAGCTGCATTTGTACATCGACTATTTGCAGCGCGCGATGGACGGCAGCTTGAAGTCTGCCGGTAACAAAACGGCAGCCTATTTCAAGAGCTTCGCCGAGAATATCCGGACTGGAATCGAGTATTACCGCGAGTTGATTCCGGAGATCAAGGAAGAATCCGAAACAGTGCTGCAACGCATGCGGGATGAGCTCGAAATGCTTGAACGCAAACTTATGGGCCTCAACCTGGAACCGATCCCCGCGTAACGGCTGACACGATAACAGAATGTAAAAAGGCACGGTAGATACCGTGCCTTTTTTGTTTTCAAGCTATCGAGTACTATCAGCCCATCGGTGATAGATACTCCAGCGGACCATCAGGACCGAGGGGAAGCCCGAGGAGCATCCAGCCGATCAGGAGCAAGGTCCAAACGATTCCGAATACTATCGAGTACGGCAGCATCGTGGAGATGATCGTTCCGATGCCGTAACGCTCGTCGTATTTTTCTGCAAACGCAACGATGAGTGCGAAGTACGACATCATCGGTGTGATAACGTTGGTCAGCGAGTCGCCGATTCGGAACACCATCTGCGTAAGTGCAGGGTGATACCCCAACAGCATGAACATCGGGACGAATACCGGCGCCATGATCGCCCACTTTGCCGATGCAGAGCCCATGAACATGTTGATGAACGCACTGACGACGATGAACAGTACCATGAGCCAGATGCCCTCCAACCCGATACCGCGCAAGATCTCTGCGCCATTGATAGCGATGATGATACCGAGGTTCGAATACCTGAACCAGTACACGAACTGCGCCGCGAAGAACACGAGGATGATATAGGTCGCCATGGTCTTCATCGAAGCGATCATCTGATGGATTACATCCTTATCGTTCTTCGTTTTGCCGACGACAATACCGTATACCAATCCGGGGATAAGGAAGATGATCATGATCGAAACGATCATACCTTCGAAAAACGCCGAATGCAGAACGTCCTTCCCTGGCGTTCGCAAGATGCCGTTTTCGGGAACCACCGTGAGCAGCAGCACACCAAAGGTGACGAGAATCGAGATCCCCGCCCACATCATGCCCTTCTTTTCCACGGATGTAAGCTGTTCGAGTTCGATCGCAGGCTCCGAACCTTCGTACTTGCCGAGGCGCGGTTCCACGATGGAGTTGGTAATCCAGGTTCCGACGAGAACGATCATAATTGCCGAGACGAACATGAAGTAGATGTTCGCTGCGGGACTGAGCGATAGCGCGGGATCGATAATCTGTGCTGCACTTGTGGAAAGCCCGGCAAGGACCGGATCGATAGATCCGATCATGAAGTTTGCGCCGAAGCCTCCGCTGACGCCGCAGAATGCAGCCGCAAGTCCAGCCATTGGATGTCGGCCAATCGCAAGGAACAGCAAGGCACCGAGCGGGATCAGCACGACGTAGCCGGCCTCTGATGCAAGATGTGAAAGCACACCTGCTAGTACGAGGGCACCGGTGATAAGCTTTGGCGGGGCCTTGAGCACGAGGGCGCGAATTAACACCGTCAGTAGGCCGGAGCCTTCCGCGACACCGATACCCACCATTGCGACGAGTACCAGTCCGAGCGGCGGGAAGAGGACGAAGTTGTTCGCGACGTTTTCGAACATCCATCTGATGCCTTCGCCATCAAGGAGGTTCTTCACTGCGATAGTTTCCTGCGTACCCGGATGCACTGCAGTGACGCCGAATGCCGCGGAGATTGCCGAGGCAACCGCCACAAGCAGCGCAAGTATTCCGAAAATTGTCGCAGGGTGAGGTAGCGCATTCCCGACGGTTTCGACGCCATCGAGCATGCGGTTGAAAAGCTTCTTTTTTGCCATGTGGTCTGGAGCTGTGTTTATAGGTTTCAGACGACGGACGTTGCTGCAGTGCGCTATATTCCACTATGAATTGAACCTGGTACCGTAGCCAAATGGGCACCGGTGCACCGCATAAGTGTAAAAGATACTACTTCCTCTGTATCCGTTTCAATGAGTAGATCGAATAAATAGAAGGATTTAGTCGGATTCTTCCTTGGAGATTGCGATACACACAATAAGCCTATGGAGTAACATACTCCTGCAGCATATCTTCAGCGGCTGAGGCGACCATCTCGACGGTGATGTTGTTCATACATGGATGGTCGGGCTTGGTGCAGACCACTTCACGGCAGCAGTAGTCCATCACATTCGGTGCACGAACGGTGCGGGCTTTGTTACCCCAAGGACCCTGGCTCTCGGGGCGCGATGGGCCATAAAGTCCGAGAACAGGTTTACGAAGCGCAGTCGCGACATGCAGGGGTCCGCTATCGTTGCCAAGGACGAGATCGCAGCGATCCATCACTGCTGCGGCTTCGCGGAGAGTAGTTTTCGGTACCACGAACGTGAACGCCTCGTTTCCCTGCCGGATCTGTTCCGCTTCCAGCCGTTCTTTTTCGCTCCCCCAGAATACCACCGCGATTGCATTGCTGCTTCGATGAAGCTCGCGGACCACTTCCCCATAACGCTGCGGGGACCACTTCTTTGAAGCATACCCCCCCGTGGGTATCAATCCTATGAGTGGAGAATGGCCGGATATCCCAAGCTCCTGCATGATCCCATCGGCACACTCTCGCTCGTCGTCCGAGACTCGCCAAACAAGCTCCGTATCGCGGATGTCGATGCCAAGGTAGGAGAGCGCATAGAGATAAAACTGTACCTGATGACCGTAGTTGGCTTCATGGCGGGAGAGCACGTGGTTATAGAATTGCTTCCGGACCTTGAAGTCGAAACCAACCCTGTCCTTAGCGTGGCTTGCGATAGACATAATTGCCGTTGCCATGCTGCAGATCACATCAATGGATAGATCGTACCGGTGACCAGAAAGGCGGCGGAGAAATACCGCCTGGTACGGCAGGTCCTCCCGCTCGAAGATATGCAGCCGATCGACATGCGGATTGTGCTTCAGCACGAGTGCGGAATTTCTGCGCACAACATAACCGATGGATGCTTCTGGGTACGCCGTTTTCAGCGCGGCAAGCATTGGGGTCGTCCAAAGCACATCGCCGAAGCCGCTCATGCGCAGGATTAAGATAGATCGGGGAGTTTCGATTCGTTGGGTCATCTTGTAGATCAGCGCGAATAGAAGCACATTGTACTTTCGCGATGCGTGAAATGTACGAAAATACTGCGCAATGCTTGGCGAAATAGCTGCACTTGTTACCGCTCTCCTGTGGTCGGGCACCTCTATCAGTTTTTCAGAGGCATCCGTTCGCATTGGCGCATTGCAGCTCAACATCACACGGCTCTTTCTCGCTGCAGTCTTCCTCTCGGTAACGATCTTCCTCGCCGGTTTTTCCTACGATCTCACAGAACGGCAGATCATGTTTCTCGCAATCAGCGGGTTCGTGGGATTCATCTTTGGAGATTCGTTTCTTTTCCGCGCGTTCAAGGAAATAGGTCCGCGCATGGGTATGCTGCTCATGTCGCTTGTACCGGCGATCTCCTCAATTCTTGCGTTTTTCTTTCTGGACGAGATTCTAAGGTGGATCGACGTAGCGGGTATCGTCATCACGATCACTGGTATTGTCATCGTCGTCCTCGAACGCAATCCTCCGGATCCAACGAAATACAAAGCATCGCCGAGGGGTATCTTTTACGGCACACTCGGAGCGTTGGGTCAAGCGGTGGGTCTCATCCTCGCGAAATTCGCATTCGAGGAGGGAGATATGAACGGCTTTGTCGCAACGTTCGTGCGGGTGTTCGCGGCGTTTCTGCTTTTCCTGCCGCTGGGAATCATCTCAAAGCGCTACAAGAATCCAGTCCCCATTTACCGCAAGGATCCGAAGGCCCTGCTATTCACTATCAGCGGTTCGATTCTAGGTCCGTTCCTCGGGGTCACCGGCAGTCTTATCGCGATATCGAACGCAAAGATTGGGATTGCATCCACGCTTATGGCAACCGTTCCGATCATGATGCTGCCCCTTGTGAGAATTATCTACAAGCAGCGACTGACGAAGGCTGCGATACTCGGTGCTGGAATCGCTGTCGTAGGCGTCGCGATATTATTTCTCGAGTGATCGACGCGGTACCGGAATTCTGCCTTGAATTTCTAGCTGCAATCAGCCAACTTACGGCATTCGTACCATCTGCCTTCCAAACCCTATGCGTATTTCTCGCCCATATTCCGTTCTACTGCTGATCGCTATTGCCGGATTGTATTGCACAGAGCCGCTGCATGCCCAAAACGGTGGGGATTCGCATCTGGATAAGTACTTCAAGAATAAGTACGATCATCATTACTTCGGGATCGGTGCGCAATTCGGCATTCACCCCGGCCATTATGACTACGACGAATCGTTCGTAAGTTTCGGTCTTATTGCGCGCGGCGATATCCCTCTTACCCGATGGGATGACGGTATGACACTAATCTCGATAGAACCGCGCTTCGGCTATGGGTGGGATTACTATCAGCTATCCGCTTCGCTCAAGGCGACCTTCAATGAGAATATCTACCTGGCTGCGGGATATGAATTCAGCGAATTCAGGGAAGATCGCGAGACCTACAACTATGACCCCATATATCCCTATCCTTATCGTCCGATAGAGTACGATCTGGACGAAACCGGGCATGGATTTGTATTCACCTTGGGGGGCGGGTGGAATTTTTACTACGAGGTGAACGTCCTAGTCTATCTCAATCTCCCTGAGAACACCGTCCGCGACTACGATCCTTTGACAAACGTGACGAGAATCGAACGCATAGAGATCGATCGGATCTCGTTCATTTTCGGAGTGGGGACACGTTTCTAGGCGGCAGGGGCTTACCGCAGCATCCATTCTATTCCCAATAAATAGACATTTCCGTTCAAGTTGATCTTGGAGGGGAACTGCTCTTGCGGAAAGGTGTATTCAACGCCATTTGCGGCGGCCGTGCGCTGATTGAACCGGTTATACACCGTCATCTGCGGATCTCGGAAAAGAAATTCCGCCCGCACACCCAGGCGTTCGGTTAGCATCCACTGAAGTCCGAACAGGACATGTATTCCGAACGAGAGGTCTCTGTCTGTCGGCTCCGATGCAATACCTGCGATGTTGTAATCGCGCTGACCGTAATATGCGCCGACACCGCCTCCAGCGTACATGCGTATGGTCTTACTGCTGAAAGGCAGCGTGAAGATTCCGGATAGCTCACTGGCATACACCGTGAATCCATCCTCGGTCGGAGTATCGTAATTATCGAATGTGGTGTTGGTGTTCTGGATATATTCGAATGAGAGCTGCACCTGGAGCAGGTCGATGATGCCATGACGCGCATGAACCGCAGCGGAGGCAAAGGAGCCGAGATCGTCGGTAGCATTTCGTTGGAAGGGATCGATGGAAAACGGCGTAGGGAAGACCTGTGACGATGTCGTCAGTCTGATATCAGCGCCGACGGAAAAAGGGAGTTCCTGCGCCCTGGCACAGGTAAAAAGCAAGGAGGCAAGAATGAACGCACATGCTGTAAAACTGCTGCGCTGCATTCCTGCCTCCTTTACAAAGTTCAACGCGCCTTGCGGCGCAAGGATTAACGGAAGAACCTGTGCCTGTTATCGATGATGGTCAGGTCTTCCTTCTTTTCTTCGAGCCAATTCTGGATGAACTCGTTCTGCATTTGCTGTAGCATCTGCGAACGGAGTTCTTCGCGTTTGACGGAGAAGGCTGCTTCGTCGAACTGGCCCTTGTTGAGCATCTTCACGACGTACACACCGCGCTGCGATTTGAACGGCTTGGATACCTGGCCTTCTTTCAAGCCCATTACCTTGCCTACGAATGCATCGTCGCGGCCGATACTCGGGGGACCGGAAGCGAGCGTGAAGGGCTGTGTTGTCTGTACTGTGGCGCCCCACTGGTTGTTCGCATACGCTTCGATGGAACCGCCGCCAAGCTTGGCGACCTTTTCCTTCGTGCGGTCGAGCTGACGCTGGAAGATCACCGTCGGGCGAATCTGCGCTTTGAGTTCGTCGTTGAGCGGACGGTAGCCTTCGGGAATTTCCTCGGTAAGCTTCGCGACAACGTAGCCGTTCGTTCCGCGAACGACGTCGCTGATATCGCCGACGCCGGCATCGTAGGCGAAGTTCATGAGCGAAAGGCTGATACCTACGCCGGGAATAAAGGAACCGCCCTGGCGGCTGAATTCCGGCGTCTCCTGAATCGCAAGCTGGGAAGTCTCGGCTTCCTGTTCGAAGCTGGTCTCGTTGGCGAGATAGGCGAATTCCTCAGCGCGTTCGAAGAGGCGGTCCTGCGTGCTCGAGCTCGCATTGACTGCCATCTGAATAGCGCCGACTTGCAGTTCGCGATCGCTCTTGTTTGTGACCTTGATGATGTGATATCCAAACTGCGTTTTCACAGGTCCCACGATCTCGCCCGGATCGGCTGCCATGGCTGCCTCTTCAAATTCCGGTACCATGCGGCCCTTACCGAACCAGCTCAGATACCCCTGACGCTCTGCTGCGCCCGGTTCTTCTGAGTGCATTGCTGCAAGCATGCCGAAATCTTTCCCGGACTTCGCTTCCTGGAGAATTCTTTCCGCCTTTGCTTTCTGCTGTTCTTCACTTTCGCCGCTATCGGTGCGGAGAAGAATATGGGAAGCTTCAACGAGCGTTTCCTCGCCCTTGCGTGCATTCATGACCTTGTACACTGCAAATCCGCCTTCAATCGTCGGTACGGGACCGATGATATCTCCGACGGATGCTGTTGCAAGCTTTTCCACTGCTTCCGGCGCGAATTCCTGAAGCGTCTGCCAGCGCGTGCTGTCGTACGGCTCTTCGGAGGTTTCGAGAATGAGATCGACGAAATCCGTTCCTGCTTCGGCTTCTTCGCGAAGCATGCGGAGTTCCTTCAGGACGACAGCCGAGTCTTCCTGGCTCGGCACGTCATCGAAGACGACATACAGGAGCTTACGGGATTCTTCGCGGCGGAACTGCTCTTTATTCTTCTCGTAATATGCTTCGTACTCTTCCTGTGTTGGTTCCGTCGTATCGGTCGCGGCAACGACGCGCGGGTTGAAGAACACATACTGCGCCGTCATCCGGACGTTGTCTTCAATCCACTTATCTCGCAGGTCTTCTTCCGTGACGAACACGGTAGAGGCGAGCAGCGAGGTCAATTTTGAACGCACCATTTCCGAGCGCATCATTTCTTCAATCGCAACCAGCGCTTCGCGGTTTTCCGCGCCGGGATTGGCGAGGAACTGCTCGTATGCATCGCGGTTGAACTGGCCGGTCGAATCGCGGAACTGCTGTGCGAGGAGTTCGGGCGGCGAATCGCTGCGTACCCAATCGGTAATCTCCTGATCGGTCACAACGACGCCGAGTTCTTCCACGGCGCGTTCGATCACTGCCTGTGTGATGTACTCATTCCAGGCCTGCTCGCGCACCGATGCAGATGTCGCGTCCGTCAATTCGAACGTCGGGTCCTGCTGCTGGCGGCTTTCGGCGATACGCTGGACGTAATTGTTGTATTCCTGGTAGGAGATCGCTCTCCCGTCGATATTTCCAACCTCGTCCTGGCTGCCTTGCATGATCGAGCCGATATCGGCATCGCTCACTACCCAGAACGCTACAAATATCACTATGAATGCTATGATAAATATGTGCGCATTATCGCGCATCTTCGTCATCGTTGCCATGAAAGAATCACTCCGTCATGAATGTGTTGGCGGTATTCTATAAGCTAATAAATATACGGGAGAACGGTGTGGATTGCAATGGGGGGATAACTTTGTGCCCTTTTCACCGAGAAATTAAACCTCGCATCCGACCAAGAAAAAACCGCCCGCAGGCGGTGAATCGCGAAAATATCCCCAAAGAGGTACCTCCTCTGCCCAAGGCAGAGGAGGCGGATAGTAGATTACCTCTGGAAAAGATAGTGTATCTGGAACATCAGCGCGGAGTTCGTGAACGATTCTTCGACTCTGACGAACTCTGCCGGCGGGAACGGATCGTCGTAGAGGAACCTGAAGAAATCGTAGGTCGTCATCAAGTAGGTCGCATGGATGATGAACTTCTCTTTGAATGTGTATCCAAGACCTGCGCTGATCGTCGTTCTGTCGTAGTTCAGACCTTCGGGCGCTTCCTCGAACTTATCCTCGTCGTAGGCCGAGGGGTACATCGCGTACCCGGCACGCAGAGCAAGATCGGTTTTCGGCACGAGGATCTCTGCACCGAACCGGAAGCTGTTCGTGTTCATCAGGTTCTGGCGCATATACTGGTTGATATCAGGAATATCAAGTGTATTGAAGAACTCATCGTTCGAATTACTGAATTCGAGCGAACTGTAGTCCTTCAGTTCCACATCAGCGCTGAGACGCACGAAGTCTACAGGCGCAACCATAACGCCGGCGCGGAAGACCATCGGCAGGCTGATGTCGTAGATATGTGGTGCAAAATCGATGTTGTATTGCTCGATGACATCATCGAATACAGCCTCACCGCTACGGATGTAGATTTCATCCACGGTGATGGTGGTCGGGGTTGTAAGTGACAGTCCAACCCGAACCTTATCCTTATAATTGTAAAGGCCGCCGAACGTCGCATTCCAGCCCGAAAGCTCCTGATCGATCGTGTTGGTGATCTCAGCCTCCTGCCAGTCGACACGGTCATAATCGCGTCCGGGGATCACATCCTGATACATCAAGTTCACGTCCGTCTCCGTGATGTACTCTTCGCTCCGGAAACTACCGGTGAGGATGTTTATCCCGAGACCGAAATACAAACTGGGCGATACTTCAACACCGCCGCCGAAGGACCACTGGTCGAGGCTGCCTTCGAGCAGCTTGCTGAAATCCTGCTGCACGTTGTCGGTAATAGGAATAGCGAGGGACGTATCCTCGAGTCCGAGCTGCCACGCTAAGTCGATGCTGGCATCGTCGTTGTAAAGCGTGGGGATGTACGAACTTTGCGAATTGTACCCCTGGGCCTGAGAGGCGTTGGAGTAGTCCAGCATCCGTGTGAATCCTATACCGAAGACCAGACTTCCGCGCTGTACGGGGAAGGGTATCGCCAACCCGATATTGTTCATGGAGAACGCGCTCTCGTCGGTACTTATGGTATTCCCGAGAAAGCTGCTTTCCGTTTCGCCGGTGTAGTTCATCAGTCCGAGCGAGAATTCGGAGCGGTAGAGCAAGCCAAGGCCGGCAGGGTTGAAGTACATGGCCGAAAAGTCGTCGGCAACGCCGGTAAATGCATTACCCATGGCTGCGGAACGTGCGCTCATGTATTGATGCGGGAGTGCCAACCTGATGGCGTCCTCGGCCGTTTGCGCCAACGCAGCGCCGGTCAATCCTGCGAAAAGAAATGCGGTGATGAGAAGTCTCTGATATTTCATGCTGCTACCCTGTCGGACACGGTACGATGTTCGTTATTGGATGTTCTTATGTGGTGATGTGAGCTTGGAAGTAGTACCGGCTGCCGAAGCAGCCGGTGATATTGACATTACGCGCGATTACCGGCTGCGTCCGCCGCGGGAGGAACCCGAGGAACCGGATGAGCGCGAGCTTCCGCTCGTCGATCCGCGGCTGCTTGAGCCGCCGCTGCGGTAACTGCCTGAACTGCGGGAACTTGAGCTTCCGCTCCTGTAGGAACCGGAACTTCGCCCCGAAGAACTGCTTCTGTTCGATGAACCGCTTCTGTAGCTGCCGGAGCTACTGCCCGACGAGCTGCCTCTACTGGAGGAGCCGCGGTTGTATGTGCCGGAACTGCTCCTGCTGCGGCTCGAAGGCGTATAGGAACGCGAGGAACCGGAGCTGCTGGAACGGCTTTCGCTATCGGTAACCGAGCCGGAACTTCTGCCTGTGCTCGGCGATGCGGTTGTACTACGCGATCTCGTCGATGAGCCGCGGTCGTACGAACTGCTCGATCGTGTGGAGCCGGAGCGGTAGGTGCCGCTGCTAGTGCGCGAGCGTGTGTTTGCATCTTCCAGTGCCCGCGTCGAGCTGGACGTGCCGGACGATCTGGTGCGTGAAGAAACCGAACTGCGCGAGGTCGGACTGTTGATCACCGCCGAACGGCTCGATCTGCTTGCAGTCGTGCTTGCGGATCTGCTCGTCACCGATGAACTCGACCTCGACGTTACCGAGGCGGATCTGCTCCGCGTCGCGGATGAACGGCTGACAGCGTTCCGGTTCAACGTTCTGCCGGATGTGTAGTACGGCTCATAGTAACCGCCGTAGTATCCACCGTACCCGCCATAGTATCCGCCGTAGTACCCACCGTAATAGGGCCGGTTCCAGTAATGGACTGGACGGTACCAGTAGCTATAGTAAGGGTAGTACGTGTAATACGGATCGCAGTACCCATAGTACGGATCCCAACTGCTAAAATAGAAGCTGAAGCGGGTGGGGTAATAATAATCGAAGAAGTGGGAGCGGTTCGAACCATAGTAATAGTTGTTCGTCACAACCGTTCCGTCTTCATCGGTGTAGGTTTCCGAATACTCGGGGTAATCGTAGCGTTCCGGCGGATAGCTGTCTCGGACTGCTATCTGTGTGTAACAGCCGCTCACGCCGAAACTCAGCGTCAATACGGCCAATAAACCTAGTAATTTGCTTTTCATCGTCATCATGTCCTCCAGAAATTTTCCACTATCCACCTATATATAGAACAACCATAATGCCAGAACGGTTTAATCTGCTCAAAATGCCCTAAACCGGGCTGTAGTCCACTATTTCAACGGTTTTACTGCGGAGATGTTCCTTCTACTGCCCACAATCGTGGACAGTGTATGTGTAGTAGGACAGACACTTTACCGCCTATATGTACCGTACATATTGAACATACAGCTCGCGGATGACCTTATCATGGTAAAACTTCGAGGTGAGAAGGTTCTTGAAGTAGTACCCGATATTCACGCCGATATCTGTCGATACGCGGACTCCGGCAGCGAAGTTGCCGTTCCAGAAGCCTTTCGCGTCGCGATCGTTATCGAATGCAAAATCGTATTCTGCCATGATCGAAATCCGGTCGAACACGGACTTCTCGAATCCTGCGAATACACTCGGGCTCTCATCGCCGTCGTGCCGCTCGAATGTATAGTTCATTCCGCCGTGAAAACTGACCGTTCCCCAGAATGAATAGTTCTTGCTCGCAACGAGATACACGCCTGGTGATTTAAAGACGTATTGCTTACTTCCCGGAAGCCAGCCGTCGCGGCCCTGGGAATCGAAGCCGATTGCGAGAGCCGGGAAATCGTGGGATTCCTCGATAACCCGGTAGCGGATGAAGAATCCGGGCAGATCGTTGACGATGACATTCCCCGTTCCGATAAGGCCAGTGGCTCCGTAGCTCATGCCCACATTCACGTTCGGAAACATCCCGTAGACGACGCCGAGCAGCA
>PABJ01000205.1 GCA_002699105.1 Ectothiorhodospiraceae bacterium
CCATGCCCGATATCGATATCGATTTTCAGGACGATCGCCGCGAGGAAGTGATACAGTACACGCGTGCACAGTACGGCGTCGATTCCGTCTCGCAGATCGCGACCTTCGGAAAGCTATCGGCCCGCGCCGTACTCAAGGATGTCGGCAGAGTGCTCGGCGTGCCGCTGAATACCATCGAATCCATCACGAAGCATATCGAAGCGAGGATGGGCAAGGTACCGCCACTCAAGTATGTGCTCGGTATCGAAAAGGACCCGAAGAAAAATTGGGAGCCCAAGGCAGAGATCGCATGGGTGAAACAGAGCGACGACCCAAAGATTCAGCAGCTCGTGAAGTACTCGCTTATACTCGAAGGTCTCATCCGCAACGTCGGTATGCATGCGGCAGGCGTCGTTATCGCCCCCAGCGATACGAGCGATTACGTCCCGTTGTACAAGACGCCGAATACCGAGCTGATGACCATGTTCAACATGAACGACCTGGAAGACGCAGGCCTGTTGAAAATGGACTTCCTCGGTCTCATCACGCTGACGGTTATCGATAAGTCGATAGCGCAGATCAAGCAAACCCGCGGCATCGAGATCGATACCGACGAAATTCCGCTTGACGATGAGGAGACCTATAAGCTGTTCGGCGAAGGGCACACCGTCGGCGTGTTCCAGTTTGAATCTCCCCCTATGCGGGACTACCTCCGGAAGCTCAAGCCCAAGTCGATCGACGACCTCGCGGCCATGAACGCGCTTTACCGCCCGGGTCCGATGGAATTCATCGACGAATTTATCGACAGGAAGTTCGGGCGGAAGCAGATTGAATACCTGCATCCGAAGATGGAGCCGATCCTCAAGAGCACCTACGGTATCATTGTGTTCCAGGAACAGGTGATGCAGCTTGCGAGTGAGATCGCAGGCTTCACGCTTGCACAAGCGGATCTCATGCGCCGCGCAATGGGAAAAAAGAAGCTCGACGAAATGGCGAAGCTGCGGACTGAATTCGTCCTCGGAGCGGAGAAACGCGAGATCGATAAGAAGATCGCTATGGAGATCTTCGATATGATCGACAAGTTCGCGAACTACGGCTTCAACAAATCGCACTCAGTTGCGTATTCCCTGCTTGCATATCAGACTGCGTATCTAAAAGCGAACTACCCGGCGGAGTTCATGGCCGCCATGCTGACATCGCAGATGCAGCATACGGACGATGTGAAGAATCTCATCGACGAATGCCGCAAGCTCGGTATCGACGTGCTTCCGCCGGATATCAATGAGAGCGTGGCGGAGTTCAGCGTGAAAGACGGGAAAATCCGCTTCGGCATGGCGGCGATCAAAAACGTGGGCAAGGGCGCCGTGGATGACATCGTCGCGACCCGCGAAGAATTCGGCAAGTTCGAAACGATCTTCGATATCTGCGGTAATGTTGCCAGCAAGCAGATGAACAAGAAGACACTGGAAAGCTGCGTGTACGCAGGTGCCCTCGATTCGTTGGCGGGCAACAGGGCAGAGAAATTCGCAGCGATCGAAAGCGCGCTGCAATTCGGCCACGATCAGCAGCAGCACCGCGAGATGGGGCAGTCCAGTTTATTCGATGACGGCAGCGGCGGGGATGCGGTCGAAATGCAGCCGACCCTCCCTGCGTGCGAGGATTGGCCCAAAGCAATAAGGCTATCTCACGAGAAAAGCGTGCTGGGATTCTACGTTTCCGGCCACCCGCTTGAAGATATGCGCACCGATGTTGAGGATATGTCCACCGTTGAACTCGGTAAAACAACACCCGATCTTGATGGAAGAACCGTGCGCGCATGCGGCGTTATTTCAGCGCTCCGGACGAAGATCGATAAGCGCGGCAGGACCATGGCGTTCGCCACGATAGAGGACTTCACAGGCAAGTGCGAAACGCTGATCTTCGCCGATGCGTACGAAAAGAGCCAGGGCGCAGTCAAGCTCGACGCCCCCGTCTGTATGATCGGCACAGCAGAGATGAGCGGCGATTCCATAAAGATTGTCGCCGACGAAGTGATGTCGTTCGAGGACGCGAGGATGAAACTCACGCATTGGATCCAGGTTGTCGTTTCGATCCAATCCACGGACGAAGCCCGGATGCGGCAAGCTATCAGCTTCATCCAGAAGCATAGCGGGAACGGAAACGCATCCTGTCTGTTTCATCTCTATAGTGAGAACGGTGAATCCAAACGGTGGCGTTTGGTATCTCATGAAGTGAAATTACGTGCCGAAAAATCCGTGCTTACCGGATTGAGGGATATTTTTGGCGTCGAAAATGTTAGACTTGTAGTAGATACACCAACTTCGTAAAGAGCAGGAGAATCTTTCATGAAACCGATTGAAATTACAGACGCGAACTTCGAGCAGGAAGTACTGAAATCTGATGTGCCCGTGTTGATCGACTTCTGGGCCGTCTGGTGCGGACCGTGCCGTATGATCGCTCCTATCGTCGAAGAGATTGCAGGCGAATATGAGGGGAAGGCCAAGGTCGGGAAGCTCGATGTAGATAATAACCCGAACACCGCCGTGAAATACGGTATCCGCAGCATTCCCAGCCTGTTGATCTTCAACGGCGGAGAGGTTGTGGATAATATCGTCGGCGCGGTTCCCAAGGATCAGATCGTCGAGAAATTGAACGGGCAGGTTGCCGCGTAACACTCTCCCTTATCGAATTCAGGAAACGCGCTCTCGAAAGAGCGCGTTTTTCGTCTATTTCGGGTGGAACCGTGTTTTTGACTGGAAATATTGCCAATGATTCCGTATGATACGGTATTCTTGAATAATTGTGCTCTACACACCATACCTGGAGGTATGTATGAGAAGATTAACACTACTGTTTTCTTCTGTCTTTATCCTTACTCTGCTACTTTCACCGACTGTTCCCGCCCAGCTTCTGGGCGATGCCGATAACCTTGTTCTGCGGCTTCGCTCAGTATGCAATGGCGGACAGGGCGGCCAGCTTGTTGTGGCTTTTGATATACACGCACGTACGCCAAACGGACAGGCAAGGTTTGGAGGATACAACGTGGTTATCGCCTACGATCCTAGCAAACTAATCCTGCAAGGGATACAGCAGCGCTATGCTACGCAATACTGGCCCGGCGGACCGCTCTTCCGCAACAAAGTATCGGGACAAGGTATCGGTACGTGGTTCAACCAGCATTCGAACAATTTCAATGCCGGCAGTGCGCTGCCGATGACAGATCAGTATTTCTCTGTGACGTCGGATTGCGGCGGCACTCCTCTCAATGACGGCTACTTTGAGCTGCTGCGGTACACATTCAATATTCAGCCCTCTGCAAGCGGAGCTACCTCAATAGTGTTCTTCTCAGTGGATGGATATCGCCAGGCTGGAACGTTCCAGAGCAATTACGAAGCAACTGCGACGTACTACTCGGATCTCTCCAACAACAGCAACGACTCGGCGCAGAACCTCATCGGCCTCGTTGTTCCGGTTGAGCTGGCAACATTTGAAGCAACCGGCATGCCCGACAGGACCGTAGAAATGTTCTGGGCAACCGAGACCGAAACCAATAACTACGGTTTCGAAGTGCAGCGCGATATCGGCAACGGTTTCGAGCAGATTGGGTTCGTACAGGGACAAGGCACCACGACGTCCAGGAACGAATACCAGTACCAGGATGCCGGCCTCCGGACGAAGAACGTTCAGGACGGCGTTGCCAGGTACAGGCTCAAACAGATCGATCACGACGGTACGGTATCGTACAGCCAGATCGCCGCAGTTTCGCTGAGTCCGCTTGGCGTCAGCCTTGATGCAATCTATCCGCAGCCTGCAGTGAGCGGTGCGAACACCACGATTCCGTATCAGATGGCTGTTGCAGGCACGGTGAATATCGGCGTGTACAATACGCTCGGCGAACGCGTCGCTACCCTTGTCGAAGGACAGCACCGCAGCGAGGGTCATCACAACGTCAACTGGAACGGCGCCGGAGATAACGGCACAGCTCTGACAGACGGTGTATATTTCGTGCGTTTCAGCGCAGATCTTGTCTCCGGCGAGACGGTCTCGCAGACACGGCAGATAACCTTCATACGTTAAAAAGCCGAAATACGCTGAACTTACCCAGGGGCGCATGCAAATGTGCCCCTGTTTTTATGCCCTGTTTTCCGTACTTTTATGGACTTGCATTATTGTCCTAAACGCACATTTGGAAGATCCCCATGTCACATCTTGCTCAATCTGATCCCGACGTCGCGAAGATCGTATCGCACGAGATCGAGCGGCAGAAGAACAAACTTCAGCTTATTGCATCCGAAAATTACGCCAGTCCCGCGGTTATGGAAGCCGCCGGCAGCGTCCTGACGAACAAATACGCAGAGGGCTACCCCGGCAAGCGCTACTACGGCGGCTGCGAGTTCGTCGATCAGGCGGAGGACCTCGCCCGCGAGCGTCTCATGAAGCTCTACGGCGCTGAATATGCCAACGTCCAGCCGCATTCCGGCGCAACGGCCAACCAGGCGATCTATTTCCGCTACCTGAAGCCCGGCGAAAAAGTGCTGGGCATGGATCTGGCGCATGGCGGCCACCTGACACACGGTTCGCCGGTGAACTTCTCCGGTCAGCTCTACGATATCGTCTCGTACGGCGTCAGCAAGGATACTGGCACGATCGACTACAACGAAGTCGAAAGCATCGCGGTCAAAGAGCAGCCGAAGATGATCATCGTCGGTGCAAGCGCCTACCCGCGCAATATCGACTACAAGGCCTTCCGCGATATCGCCGATAAGGTGGGTGCATTCCTCTGGGCCGATATGGCGCATCCTGCTGGACTTATCGCCACGGGTCTGCTGAACAATCCCCTGCCGCATTGCCATGTGGTAACGTCCACGACGCATAAAACGCTGCGCGGTCCGCGCGGCGGCATGATTCTTCTCGGCAAGGATATGGAGAACCCGTTCGGCGTGGTTGCTCCGAAGAGCGGACGCACGAAGATGATGTCCGAGCTGATAGATTCCACGGTGATGCCGGGAATCCAGGGCGGCCCGCTGATGCATATCATCGCGGCGAAGGCAGTGGCATTCGGCGAAGCGCTCCGTCCGAGCTTCAAAGCATACACCGAGCAGGTGCAGAAGAACGCGCACAAGCTCGGCGAACTTCTCGTCGGGTACGGGTTCGAACTCATCTCCGGCGGCACGGATAACCACCTCATGCTGATCGATCTGCATAACAAGGACGTCACCGGCAAGGATGCCGAAGCAGCCATGGAGCGCGCGGGTATCACGCTGAACAAGAACATGGTGCCCTTCGACGACCGCTCACCGTTTGTCACGAGCGGTATTCGTATTGGTACGGCGGCGATCACGACCCGCGGCTTCAAGGAAGACGACATGCAGTTCGTCGCAGATAAGTTGAACGAGGTCATCGGGAACGTGGGCAGCGACGATAAACTCGATGCAATCGCCACAGAGGTTGAAGCGTATTGCGGGAAATTCCCATTATATACAGAGATTGAAGTCTAACCGGCGCAACCACGCCAAGCACAAGGAGAACCATGGCAACACTGAAATGCTCACGATGCGGTCAGGAACGGGAAGCGGTGACCAATGTAGCATTCTACACAGGCGACGTGAAAGACAAGCTGATGGCGAACGCATGCCAGGTCTGCTGGGACGAGTGGATCAAGATGCAGATCATGATCATCAACGAATACCGGCTGAACCTGATGGACCCGAAGACGGACGAATTCCTGAACAAGCAGGTGCTGGCGTTCTTCAACCTGGATGGCGGTGCAAAGCAAGCATCCGTGGATTACGTCCCGCCCGAAGGCGCGGAATAACAGAACCTCCCCTTCCGAGCCGGTACCCACGGCCCGGATGTTTCACGCAAGTGAATGCAAACGCCGCCCAGTCCCGGGCGGTGTTTTTTATGCCAGCCAGAACGCAGCAAAACTGTTTCTGCGAATTTTCGTAACATTGATATTCATCGAATCCGAAAACAACGTTCCGGACATACCTCTCATGGCGAAACCACAGCAAGGCACACTCGAAAAAATCGTCTCACTCGCAAAGCGGCGCGGGTTCATCTTCCAGTCCTCAGAAATCTACGGCGGCCTGAACGGCTGCTGGGACTACGGTCCACTGGGCGTGGAACTGCTGAATAACGTGAAGAGCTCCTGGTGGCGCTTTATGACCTACCGCGATAACATCGAGGGACTCGACGCTTCCATCCTGATGCACCCGCGCGTGTGGGAAGCTTCCGGCCATGTGGAAAACTTCACCGACCCGATGATCGACTGCAAGCAGTGCAAGAGCCGGTACCGGCTGGATGTGCTGTTCGAATCTTTCAACGAAAAGCGCCAGAAGAAGGTCGCGAAGGCCTACGCCGAGCTTCTGGAAGGCAGCGCACGCGAAGAGTACGACGCCAAACCCAGGGAAGAACAGATCGAGATCTCCGGCGATGCGCTGGTGAATGATTCTGCGGTGTTCGAGAAAATCAACGCAGCGGATGTCCTTGCATGCCCAAGCTGCGGTTCGACCGGGACGTTTACGCTGCCCAGGAAATTCAATCTGATGTTCAAGACGCACGTCGGACCTGTGGAAGACGCGAGCAATGTAGTCTTCCTTCGTCCGGAGACGGCGCAGGGGATCTTCGTCAATTTCCAGAATGTCTTCCAGGCCACGCGCCAGAAGGTGCCGTTCGGCATTGCGCAGATCGGGAAGGCCTTCCGCAACGAGATCAACACGAAGAATTTCCTTTTCCGCACGCGCGAGTTCGAGCAGATGGAGATGCAGTTCTTCGTCAAGCCGGGCACAGACGACGAGTGGTTTGAGCGCTGGCGCGAGGACCGCTTGCAGTGGTTTATCGACTGCGGCATGAAGAAAGAAAAACTGCGCCTCGAGCCGCATCCCGAGGACAAATTGGCACACTACGCCAAGGCTGCCGTGGATATCGAATACGAATTTCCGTTCGGGTGGGGCGAGATAGAAGGCATTCACAACCGCACGGATTTCGATCTCAAGCGGCACGAGGAATACTCCGGCAAGAGCATGGAATACTACGAGACGGAGACCGAGGAGAAGTTCGTCCCGTACGTGATCGAAACCTCAGCCGGAGCGAGCCGTTCGCTCATGGCATTCCTCGTGGATGCATACGAGGAGGAAGAGCTGGAGAAAGAAACGCGCACGGTGATGCGCTTCCATCCTTCACTGGCGCCGTTCAAGGCCGCCGTGCTGCCGCTCGTGAACCGCGACGGCATGGACGAGATCGGCGAAAAGCTGCACAAGGATCTGCAAAAAAGCTTCAAGGTCTTCTACGACGACAGCGGCTCTATCGGGCGGCGCTACCGCCGCCAGGACGAGATCGGCACGCCGTACTGCATTACGATCGATTCCGACACGCTGGAAGACCAGACCGTCACCATCCGCAACCGCGACAGTATGGAACAGGAACGCATCCCGCTCGAGAAAGTCAAAGCCTACCTCGCGGAGAGAATTGTGTAGGGGGGGAGAATGATGAGGTCTGAGTGATGAGTGATGAAGTCTGAGTGATGAGTGATGAAGTCGGAGAGCCGGCCGATTCAGATGTGCTTTCTCTAACAGACTGTGCAGTGAGGTCACATGAAAGAAACAAAGCGTAAGAAACTCGAGAAAAGCGGCTGGAAAGTTGGGTCCGTGGATGAGTTTCTCGACCTCTCCCAACATGAACTACAGTATATCGAGTTGAAGTATGAGTTGAGGGCCAGTTTAGGGGAAACGAAGAATCACGAAGTGAGTGATGAGTGATGAGGTCGGAATGATGAGCGGTGAGCCGGTTAGGACGGATATGCTTCAACGCTCGAAGGACTTAGCGTTGCGGGTAATTCATTTGTATAGCAGTCTGCCTAAAACAGTCGAAGCGCAAGTTTTGGGAAAGCAAGTATTGCGAAGTGCAACGTCCACCGGTGCCCACTTGCGTGAGGGAAAACGCAGCCGATCGACGGCAGAAATGATAAGCAAAACGGAATTGGCAATTCAGGAACTGGATGAGTCCTTATACTGGCTTGAACTTCTAGGTGAATCGGGAATTGTGAAGGTCGAGAAGTTAGCTGGATTGATTACGGAAATGGATGAGCTGATTGCAATCCTGGTCTCCTCAGTCAAACGCATGAAAGGACTTCGCTAATCAGTGCTACACCTATAGTCTAGCTCCTTGCTACCCGCGTCGGAATCTTCCATCCTTTCCGCCTTCGGCGGACTCGGAAACATTTCCCATCTTCTCATCACTCATCATTCATATTTCCCCGCCTCCGGCGGACTGAGAAGCATCATTCTCTTCTCATCACTCATCATTCATATTTCCTCATTCTCTTCTCATCACTCATCATTCATATTTCCCGCCTCCGGCGGACTGAGAAGCATCATTCTCTTCTCATCACTCATCATTCATATTTCCCCGTTCATCTTCGCTTCGCGCTTCATTCTTGCTTTTATCGAGTCCGCGGCGGCGAGGGCTTCTTCTCGGTGTTCGGGGTGATCTTCAGCGATTTGTTGGAGGCGTTCGATACGGCGTGCGGCAAGGATCTGGGAGAAATCCAGGCTGTAGTCGATCTTCTCGGTCATGAAGATGTGTATTGCCGAGTCAGGCGGGAGATGGCGGGGAATCTCGGGGGGCAGGCTCGGCGGCGTACGCCAGAACAGTGCCCACCCGAGAAAGACGACGGAGATAACCCCGACAATGATAAACCACTTTTGCTGAGAGAGCTTCATAGCGCATTCGTTCCGGTTACTACTGCTAACCTACGAATTTCGCCGCATTCCCCCTGCGTTCGCGTGTGTCGCTGTGGATTAGAATTCGAATAGATAGTACGACGCGCTCAGCGTGAACCAGTCGAACGAGCCCGTCAGCTTGTAGCGCGCATCGACCTGGAAATTGCCAATCTGAATGCCGGCCATCGGGAAGAGGGAGATGTCGTCGGAGATCTCGTTGCCGACGAATGCACCTGCTTCCAGTCCAAAGATGACATTATCGAAGTGCACCCGTGCGCCCTGGGTAAGGACGAACACGTTCGCATTGTTATAGCTCACAATGATGGTCTCTCCAACATCATTCGTACCGGAGATTTCGTCGCCCGGGAATTGGTAGAGACCGAGATGCCCGGCAATGGAGAACAATCCGCTGATCTTCATTTCATCAACAGCCTGAAACAGGTACCCGGTATTATGGGTATCCTGGAAGTTGCGGCTGGGAAAGGTAATCCCCGCGCCGCCGCCGATGTGAATCTTATCGGGCGCCAGCTGGCCGTACGCCATGAGCGGGAATGCGAAGAGAATTGCTGAGAGTATGTACTTCATGGAATGAGTCATGTTTGGTGTCTGCTTCTATTCGGTTCTGGTGTTTGGGTATATAGATTTAACCGCGTTGCGCAGTGATTTAGTTCAATGCTGCGCTCGCCGGTGCCTCGTTCGTTGTATCTCCCGCATCGATTGCGCATTTTTCCAGCATGAGTGCCGAACCGATACTATCAGTACAAAACCTGGGCTTTTCGTACGGCGATAACGAGGTGTTCGCCAGCCTTGATCTTGCATTACGCGAAGGCGAGCTGACCCTGCTGGAGAGTCCTTCGGGCGGGGGAAAATCGACGCTCCTGCGCCTGCTTGCCCGGATGGAAAAACCTGGGAACGGGACGATTCATTACGGGGGTAAGGACGCTTCTGAGATCTCCGTGCATACATACCGCCGGAAGATTGCCTACCTGCAGCAGCTACCACTGATGGTAGAGGGAAGCGTGAAAGAGAACCTGCTGCTTTCATTCCGGTTTGCGAATGGCGAGATCCCGCCTGGAGACGAACGGCTGACCGGCATGCTGAGCCGTGCACAATTAGGCTCGGTAACCCTGGATCACCCTGCGGCAGAGCTATCGGTGGGACAGAAGCAGCGCGTTGCCCTCCTCCGGCTTGTACTCCTCGATCCTGACGTGTACCTGCTTGATGAACCGATCGCATCGCTCGACGACGAATCGACCGCGCTCGTCATGAACGAGATAGAACGGCTCAGCAGCGAAGACGGCAAAACTGTGATTCTCGCGGCTCACGGTATCAGTGAGAGCAGGCCGCGCTTCACACGTAAGCTGGCAATCCGGGATAAGAAGATCGGGGAACAGGGATGAACGGCGCAGCGGATATAGAACTCTTCGGGCTGATCCTCACAGCAATATTTGTGTTGATCTCGGGCGGAGTATCGCTCTGGATGAAGCTCAAGCTGGAAAAAGAGCTCCTCATCGGGACGGTGCGTGCCATCGTACAGCTTGTGCTCATGGGCTACGTACTGACCTTCGTGTTCTCGATCGGGTATTGGTACGTGGTGCTGCCGATCTACGCG
>PABJ01000206.1 GCA_002699105.1 Ectothiorhodospiraceae bacterium
GCATAATCGCCGTATCTGTAGGAGCTACAATGGCTTACGGTGGAATCTTGAGTGATTTTGCTCCGCCAAACTGCCTCTACTTTTATATCAACCGCAGCAGCCGAACTTTTATACGACCGCCCGCGGAATCGATGTCTCTAACCAGCCTGCATTCAACTACCCTTCCCTCCCAACTCCGGCCGTACACAACCAACCGCTCGTCAACCTGACAGGCATCGATAATTATATATCCGATATCGACTTCAAGATAGGTGTTGACAGTAGCAATGGTCTGAAGTACATACAGCTATTTGTGCTTATGTCAGGGAACGGCATTGCGAGCTATATACATTATCCCGAACCGCCCGTTGAGCTCGCTACATTCCGGGCCAACCGTGCCGAGGACAGGATATTCCTCGAGTGGATCACTGTTTCCGAAATCAATAATCACGGTTTCGAGGTGCAGCGGAGCTTCAATGCAGGGGATACGTGGGAGGCGATTGGATTTGTGCAAGGACACGGCACAACGCGCAGCCAGCAGCAGTATACATTCAGCGATCCGCTCACGGATACCCACCACTCTCTCGGCAGCGTGTACTATCGGCTGAAGCAGATCGATTTCGATGGAGACTATCAGTACTCCCCTGTGCTGAACGTTGCGATAAGTACCGTGCCCACGGCGATTGCGCTGCACCAGAACTACCCGAATCCATTCCGCGAGCGCACCAGCATAGGCTACCAGCAACAGGAACCGGGCTTCGTGACCCTCACGCTCTACGATGCCCTCGGCAAGAAGGTCGAGACGCTCGTCAATGAGTACAAGTCATCCGGCGTGCACCAGGTTGAGTTCAGTACGGGCAGTCTTCCTGCCGGGACGTATCACTATCAGCTCAACGCAAACGGTAGCGTACAGCAGCGCCAAATGAGCATCGTGCGGTAGATGACCCGGGGCATCACAGGTATTTCCTTATCTTGCGGGTGTATGTTGAACCAGCCACTTGTAAGATGAAACCCTCCGTTCTTGTCACCCGCCGCCTCCCGGATTGCGGCATGGATATCCTCGAAGACCACACCGTCGTTACGCTGCGTACGCCCGATGCACAGATCGAGAAATCTCAGCTAATCGAAAAAGTGCGCGACGCGGAGGGCCTCGTCTGCCTGCTGTCCGATCCAGTCGATCGCGAGGTCATCGAAGCGGGCAGGCATCTGAAGGTGATCTCGACATACGCCGTGGGATACAACAATATCGATCTCGAAGCGGCGAAGGAGCGCGGCATAGCCGTCTGCAACACACCCGGCGTGCTTACCGACGCGACTGCCGATATTGCTTTTGCATTGCTGATTACCGCCGCCAGGCGGATCGCCGAGAGCGACCGGTGGCTCAGGGAGAATGAATTCGCAGGCTGGGCGCCGATGCTCTACCTCGGGCTCGACCTCGCAGGGAAAACGCTTGGCATCATCGGTGCAGGCCGCATAGGGTCCGCGTTGGCGAAGCGCGCGCATCACGGTTTCGATATGAAGATCCTGTACCACAATAGGAACCGCAACACCGATCTGGAGAGTGCCTACGGCGCGAAGTATGCATCGCTGCAG
The DNA here is from genome assembly GCA_002699105.1 of Ectothiorhodospiraceae bacterium. Classification (GTDB taxonomy): domain Bacteria; phylum Bacteroidota; class Ignavibacteria; order SZUA-365. The sequence goes on from PABJ01000206.1 coordinate 1,573, forward strand.
CAGCTGCTCGAGGAATCCGACTTCGTATCGCTGCATCTCCCGCTCACAGACGAGACGCATCACCTCATCGGCGAAGAAGAACTCGGTATGATGAAATCAACGGCTGTGCTCGTGAACACTGCGCGTGGGCCCGTCATCGACGAGCAAGCTTTGATCAAGGCATTGAAGGAGCAGCGCATATTTGCGGCAGGGCTGGACGTCTACGAAGAAGAGCCGAAGATTCCTGCAGAGTTGAAACAGTTGGATAACGCCGTGATCCTGCCGCATATCGGAAGCGCCTCGTTCGAGACACGCAACAAGATGGCTGAGATCGCGGCGTGGAACTGCATCAACGTGCTGCAAGGGGAAGAGCCGCTCCACCGGGTTGTCTGACCGTTATTTGAGCAGCATCATGTTCCGGCTGCGCTTCACCTGAAGGCAGGATACAAACAAAGAAGGCTCCCAATCGGGAGCCTTCTCGTAGACAGGATTTGGGCTAACCTATTTCTCCTTCGACCACGCCTCGAGGACTGCTTTGTCCATAGCCATTTTCAGTTCTTTATCGTTGACGGTAACGACCGGCCAGAGCCTGTCGTTTTGATCGCGTGCGCTGGGAGGAAGAACGTTCGTTCTGCCTTCGGTTTCGACGATACGAATGTTGTTGAACAGAAAATTCCCAACCTTCATGCTTACCATTGCGACTGCCCCGCCGACGGGATCTTCAATCTTTTCGATTTTCGTGACTTCGATTGGTCCGATCATGTAAATCTCCAAATGGATGGTGTTCGATAAAAAGACCTTGCTGTATCAATATACGCAACAAGGGGTCGAATTCCCATACACCCGCCGGCCAATCGCAAAGCACCCAAATCATGTATTGCAATTATTGCAATTCCTGGAAAACACGCCGAACAGCCTCTGCAATATTTGCATAACTTGCTGTTGAAAGAACAGTCGCATCCACCAACCAGGTCGAATGCTATGGAGAGTATTACCATCCTTGTTTTGCTGGCCTCGCTCGGATTTTTGGCTGGGTACAGGTACGCATTTCGCGTTCCGTTCGAACCTGCCGTCGTTCGCTCCCCCAAATACCTGCTTCGCAGGGTGCAGCGCGGTCTTATCGTGTCGGTCACCGGCTCTATTGTCTTCATTCTCGCTGTTGCCGCTGTGCTTGCCCCCGTGGAATTCGCGCTCAACGGCTTCCTCGATTTCGGTACTAACGTCCAGACATCGGGGATATCCTCGTTAATCGTCGAACCGGCTATTCTCGGGAGCGTGTACCTGGCATTTGGGATCCCGTTCGGTCTGGGGTTCTTCCTAAGCGGCCACTTCCGGCAAAAGGAAGCCACGCGCCAGTATATTGATAGATACCAGAACCACGCCGGGGAGATGGAAAGCGTCTTCAGGCTCCAGAACGCCACCCGTTACGATAACTGGAAGAATATGCACAGCGTGTAGCTTCGCTTTTCACGGCAGAGCGTACAACTGGATTTTTGCCGCATCTTCGCGCGGAACCATATTCGGTGCCTGTTGTTTACCTATCTACAGCAATATCAAGGTATTAGAGAGGATGGTAGGTAATGGGCGCCACGAACGGTCAGCATTCCCCGCATCTCCAAGAGCAGTTATTCACCCCCAAACGCGACTACGAATTCCCGTTCAAGACGACACTGAGCTTTCACAAGGTCGTTGAACTCTGGAATACCGACGATGGTAACCCTACTTCCATTCGCACGTTGCTCGTCGATCGGGTCAATGAGGAATTGGAGAAGTACCCGTCGTTCCGGGGTCCGATTGAGAATGTCAAGGATCTTGACGTCCCCTACGATGTCGCGGCATTGTTTTTCGGTATCGTCATGTCGCAGGCGGAAAAGCAGCACTCGCTCATCGGCATCTACCGTCCGTTCATGGAATCGGTGTTTACCACGCCGGGCTATCAGCGGCTGTTCCTCGCCAACGAGGGCAAGCGCTCGTACCGGTCGAAGGTCGACGACTCGACGATGAGCTGGGGAAAAGCCGTCATGGCCTACAGCGCAATTCTCGAGAAGTTTTACGGCGTGGATATTGCCTTCGAATACCCCATGATCAACATGGTCGAAGATCCCGATACCGGATTGACGCGCTGGTTCAAAATGGAAGCGAACAGCAACTATGCAGATATCGTCCTGCACGGCGAACTTCCGGAGCTATCCGATGAGGACATCTACCAGATCCGGTCGAATATCACCGATATCGACCTCCTGATGGAACTTATGCCGCCTGAGCGCTTCGAATTCCAGGGATTCATCATCTTCCGTGCAGTGGAAGTCACCGACAGCGAAGTGCTCTCCGAGCTCAAGCGCAGACTGATCGACCGGGAATCCATCGTCTCGGGCGGCCATTTCGCAGAGATGGAAGACCTGCTCCGTTCCTACCTCCGTGCCCCGGATGCAAGACTCGGTCTTACGGTATTCCATACCGACGAGGACGGCGGTAAACCGGAATACGGCAGTAAGCTCGGAAACAGCTTCATCTTCCACAGCGTGGAGAATTACTCCTGCGACGAATTTCTTACCGATGTGTACGAGCACATCTGCAAAATCCGGGATGTCGTCCTGGTCTACGATCTGCAGAAGAAGCAGAATCCCGGTCCTGTTGATGAAGAACTGCTGCGGCAGGGCGTGCGCAATCTTTGCGTCATTCCGCTCTACGCCGACGGTACGCTTATCGGAATGCTGGAGCTGGCATCCGAAACACCCGGCGCTATCGACGGACTGAAGGCATTAAAGCTCCGCGAAGTGGTGCCGCTCTTTATTACGGCCCTCCAGCGCAACCTCGATGAAATGGACAACAGAATCCAGGCGCTCATCAAGGAAAAATGTACCGCCATACACCCGGCAGTGGAATGGCGGTTCCGGCGGGCGGCCTTGAATCAGCTCAATTCCCCGCAGGCGGAAACTGGCGTCATAGAGCTCGAACCGATAGCGTTCGAGGAAGTCTACCCGCTGTACGGCCTCAGCGATATTCGTAATTCTTCGGATAAGCGCAATGCCAGCATTCAGGAGGATCTGCTTGCGCAGCTTCATCTGGGCCGCGCCATCGTGGAATGCTCCCAGCGCGCAAAGGCCATGCCCTTCCTCGATAAGCTCGTGTACCAAATCCGCCTGCTCGAAGAGCGCATCACCGACGGCCTGAGTTCCGGCGACGAGCTTGAGATCTATGAATTCCTGCATACCGAAGTGGAACAGCTCTTCCCGCAGCTTGAACAGTTCAGTCCGGAAGTCCACGATCACATTGTGGAATACCGCGAAGCGCTCGATCCCGATCTCGGCGTCGTGTACAACAAGCGCAAGGAGTTCGAGGAAAGCGTCATGACGATCACCGATACGATCAGTACGGATATGGACTACGAGCAGGAAAAGGCGCAGGAAGTCTATCCGCACTACTTCGAGCGGTATAAAACCGACGGCGTCGATCACAGCCTCTATGTCGGCGCATCCATCAACCGGGACGAAGACTTCAACCTGATGTACCTCAAGAACTTCCGGCTGTGGCAGTTGATGTTCACATGCCGCATCGCGAAGAAGCTCGAGGATATCAAGCCCTCGCTCAAGGTTCCCCTGGATGTTGCGCATCTCATCCTCGTGCAGGATAATCCGCTTGCGATACGTTTCCGCTACGACGAGAAGCACTTCGATGTCGACGGCGCGTACAACGTGCGGTATGAGATCATGAAAAAACGGATCGACAAAGCGCGGGTCATCGGCACGCACGAGCGCTTGACGCAGCCCGGGAAGATCGCAATCGTCTATTCGCAGGCGAAAGAGGCCGCCGAATACATGCAGTACATCAAGTACCTGCAGTCGATTGAGTATATCGACGATGAGATCGAGGATTTGGAGATCGAGCCGCTGCAAGGCATTCAAGGCCTGCGCGCCCTGCGCGTTAGCGTGAACCAGCAGTTCGGCGAAGCCCGGCAACCCATCGTGGATGAGGCTGTGGCAACCATTTCGAGGCTTCAAGTGCAGGCCTGATCTGCGATAACATTATACCGGATATACTACAAACGCCCTTCCATTGGAAGGGCGTCTGCACTTTGGAGGCGCGAAGCGGAACCGGTTCTTAGTGAGAGGTTGTTAGTGCTAGCCGCTGTGTATCGTATGGGGTGTGTACGCCCGGTACCGCTCCGTGGGTTTGGTATGTTGTCCTAGCCACCTATAGAGACACATGAACCGGTAAAATGTTTTCATAGGGACGCATTTTTGACCTACGCTCCTGCCTTTTCATCCATCCTTCATACCCCTCATTTCCCCAAAATCGGCATCTCCCCTTCCGACATTCCACAGCAGTTCCGTATTATTGTGGATTGAGTTACCGCGGTACAATGCCGCCTGAAACCGAAATAATTCATCTTCGTTTTTCATTTGACGGATTAGAGCTATGAAACGTACCATCGTGACGATGCCCGGAGACGGCATCGGGAAAGTCGTTCTCGACGAGACCCTTCGCGTGCTGGATGCAGCTGGGTTCGAGGCGGACTATGTCCATGCGGACATTGGCTGGGAGTTCTGGATCAATGAAGGGAATCCCCTTCCCCAGCGTACCATCGACCTGCTGGCCGAGCATAAGATCGGCTTGTTCGGAGCCATCACTTCCAAGCCCAAGGATAAGGCAGCGGAAGAACTCAAACCTGAGCTTCGCGATAGAGGCTTTGTGTACAGCAGTCCTATCGTCGGGTTGCGTCAGCATTTCAATCTGGATATCTGCATCCGGCCGTGTAAATCCCTGCCGGGCAACCCTCTGAACTTCATCCGCAAGGATGCGCAAGGCGGCTTCGAAGAACCCGAGATCGATGTGGCAATCTTCCGGCAGAATACCGAGGGACTCTACGTCGGCGTTGAGTGGACGAACCCTCCCGCCGAAGTCCGTTCCGCGCTCGAAACGCACCCGCGCATGAAGAACTTCAAGAGCGTCCCCGGCGAGGATTTGGCGATCTCCACGCGCATCTTCTCCCGCAACGCATGCCGGCGCATTATGCAGGCCGCATTCGAATACGCGAAGAAGTTCGGCTACAAGAGCGTAACGGTCTGTGAAAAGCCCAACGTCATCCGCGAGACGAGCGGGATGATGGAAGACGAAGCCCGCAAGGTCGCGAAGGACTTCCCCGGCATCGAGCTCTGGTCGACGAATATCGATGCGCAGATGATGTGGCTGACGAAGAATCCCGAGAACTACGGCGTTATCGTCGCAGGGAATATGTTCGGCGATATTGTCTCCGACGGGTTCGCCGGACTTATCGGCGGTCTGGGATTCGCATGCAGCGCCAACATCGGCGAAGAGGTTGCCGTGTTCGAGCCGACGCACGGTTCCGCTCCGAAGTACGAGACGTTCGATCCTTCGATCGTCAATCCGATTGCCATGATGATGAGCGCGTGCATGATGCTCGATCACATCGGCGAAGTGGAACGCGCGACGAGAATCCGCAAGGCCATTGCCGCGGTGGTTGCAGAAGGCAAGGTAAAAACCTACGACATGATGAAGCTCCCTGGCAGGCAGGAGGTCATCTCCCAGGGCGCAGCCACCACGCAGCAGGTCACCGATGCGATCATAGGGAAGCTCTAAAGAACCGGCTTCTCTCCAGTTCGAGCGAGAATACCGCCCCTGCTTCTTCCACGAGAGGCAGGGGCGCGCTGCTTCTTGCTTCTCAGGTTCAACTTCGTATATTGGTTAGGCATAAGGCTAACCACGAAGATTGAATATGAAGAACGCACACGCTACGCAGCAAACATTGTTCGATGAAGAACTCCTCATTCCCGACAGGCAGGTGCTGGACCGCCTCGCGGACCGCGGTATCGTACTGGGTACGAGCGGCTTTTCGTACGAGGACTGGAAGGGAGTGTTCTACCCTCACCGCACGCGAAAAGCCGATATGCTCGGCTATTACGCGCAGTACTTCCCTTCCACCGAGCTGAATTTCTCGTACTACTCCGTGCCCGATCCGCGCACGATGCATGCAATGACCGAAAAAGCGCCCGGGATGAAGTTCAGCCTGAAAGCGCACGGGAGTCTGACGCATGAGCAGCGGCTCGCACCCGATATCGTCACCCGCGTCGGTCAGTCGGCGAAGGCGCTTGCACAGGAGGAGAGCCTATCCGCCCTGCTGTTTCAGTTTCCGTATTCGTTCAAAAACTCCCCCGAGAACCGCGAGTACCTCCAGCGCGTCCTGGATCCGTTTCTGGCAGATTTCAACTGCGTGATAGAGTTCCGCTTCAAGCCGTGGCTCACGGACGAGATCTTCAAACTCTGCGAACGCCTCGGGGCAACGCTCTGCAGCATCGATGCGCCCAAGCTGCCCGGTTTGATACCGGAGTTCGTGCAGCCCGGGAAGAACTTTAGCTACTACCGGCTTCATGGGCGCAATAAGGACATGTGGTTCGACGGGGATAACGAGAGCCGGTACGACTATCACTACTCCACCTCAGAACTGGAAGAGATCGCGAAGAATGTCATCTACCTCTGGGAGCAGAGCGAGCTTGTGTACGTGCTTGGCAACAACCACCCGCGCGGCGAGGCCATCTCAGCGATGATGGAGCTCTCCTACATGCTCATCGAACGCCTAACGAAGATGAAGTAAGCACAGTGGTTGGAGAAAGCCATACCCTCCCGTTGGGAGGGTATGGCACAACAAAAAGCCCGGCGCAAGCCGGGCGATGCGGGTCGATACGGGGATCGACCCCTACAGCATTCTAAACGGTTATCTCACCATTGCTTTCCCAACCGCGGGCATGTTTATGCCCGGTCTTTTCTGTATACTTCATTCATCTCACACGAAAGATCGGCTGTTATGGAACTCAGTGAATTGAACAACATCACGCTCGGATGCATGGGTTTTTCCTACAAAACGTGGAAGGGCACCTTTTATCCGGAAAGTATCGATCAAAAGGACCTGCTGCCTTCGTACGCGGAGCGCTTCAACAGCGTGGAGGTGGATTCCACGTGGTACTTCACCCCGCGGAAGAGCACGGTTCAGCGATGGTATGAGGTTACCCCGGAGGGTTTCACCTTTACGGCCAAGGTCCCGAAGAACATCACGCACGAGAAGCGCGATATGCGCGAATGCGTAGACGACTTCGTGAAGTTCGTGGAGCCCATGCTGGAGCTCAAGGAAAAGCTGCGCTGCCTGCTGTTCCAGTTTCCGTACGGGTTCACCTACACAAAGAACGCCGAGGCGTTCGCGGAGTTTCTCGCCGAACTGCCGAAGGATGTACGCTATGCGGTCGAGATGAGAAACCGCAAATGGCTCAACGAGGACTACTTCAGCCTCCTGCGGGAGCATAACGTTGCGCACGTGCTTCAGGAATACCCCAAGATGCCGCGCGATATCATCCTCACAGCCGACTTTTCGTACGTCAGGATTCTGGGCGATAGGTATCACTACGAGGCCAAGCACGGCGAGGACTTCTCCCAACTGCGCGAATCCTACGACGACGATCTGCGCTACTGGGCGGAGAAGATCGCCGAGCTCGCGCTGCCGGTCCTGGTGTATTTCAACAACCACTTCGAAGGGCACAGCCCCGAAACGCTGCGGAGATTCCACCGCCTCATCCGCGATATTACGGGTGAATGATGAACGCTGCGCAGGTTGCCAATCGTGTCTGTGAGCCGTATCTTGGTATCCGAAAGCTGATGCGCCCATAGCTCAGCCGGATAGAGCATCTGCCTTCTAAGCAGAGGGTCCCAGGTTCGAGTCCTGGTGGGCGTGCAAAGCCCCGGCGAGAGCCGGGGTTTTTTGGTTGCAGTATGCAGGAACCACATAGCTTCGAGGTGAAGCCATACCCTCCCTGGGCGGTACGCCACTGCGCATCCGCCACGGCGGATCCGCCACAGCGGACCTACGGCCTACGGCCTGCGGCCTGCGCCGGGATGACGAGGGGGTTTTATGCTTGTAGCTACTCTGTTTGCTGAGAGCTGTGATCCCCCCGACTCGTTGCGCCATTTTATGGCAGCGCGTCGACCCCTACGCCACGGCGCACTTGCA
>PABJ01000207.1 GCA_002699105.1 Ectothiorhodospiraceae bacterium
CTCCACGCGGTCGTTCAGGAACGTGAACACGCCCCGTTCAAGGTCGATCTCCTCGCAATAGTAGCGCGACGAGACGGGCGGCAGCACGGTGTGCGGAGGCACGGCACCGGATGCACTGAACCACGCTTTCGCGCCGGGCAGCTTGTTCGCGATCGAGATAAGCCCGCGCTTGACGGTCCGGTGGATACGCCAGTACACCATCGAAGGCTTGAGGTAGTACAGCGACCAGAACAGGATTGGCAGAGTTCTCAGGAATTCCATGTATCGGGTATCGTCTGGAGTTCTTCTGGATTGTGTTGCAGCTCCGGCAAATCGCCGTCGATAAAGACTTGCTGCCACACCTCAAAGATACACAGAGTCCAAATGTTGAGCGAGACGTCCCTGTATTCCGCTTCATTCTCCCTCAGCAGGGTATCAACGGCAGTGCTATCGAACAACCCGCGCTCCCTGAACGTGCTCGATGTCAGCAAATCGCGGACCCAGCCCGCAAGTTCGTTCCGCACCCATCCGCGGAGCGGGGGACTGTAGCCTGTCTTGCTCCGCTGGAGAATTTCTTCCGGAAGCCGCCCTGCGTATGCCTCGTACAGACCGGTCTTCGTGTTCCGGCCCTGCAGCTTGGCATCGTCGGGCAGGGAGAAGGCATACTCCACGAACGTATGATCGAGAAACGGCACGCGCATTTCGACGGAGTTCGCCATGCTCGTCTTATCCATCGTCTCCAGGTTCAGGCATGGAAGGAAGGTCATGGCATCCGTATAGAGAATGCTGTTGAGCTTGCCGAGATCGGCGCTTTGGTCCAACAGGGACTCTGCGAATGTATATGCGCTATGCCCCGGAGATGAGACCAGCAGCTTGCGGATTTCACCATCGGAGAGGTAGCTCGAATAGCCCAGGTAGCGCTCGGGGAGCGCCCGTTTGAGGTGTTCAAAGAACAGCAGCCAGCGGCGGGCATCGCGAAGTTTGAGAAACGGCGTCCGCAGACCCAGCCGCAGCAGCCCGGCGCTCAGAGAGAACAGCCACCCCGGCACTGTGCGTAACCGCTCTCCGGCCATGGCGGCAGCTATCCGCGGGTAGCCCGCGAAGATTTCGTCGGCGCCCATGCCCGTCAAGAGGACCGTGAGCTGCTCCCGCGCTTTGCGCGTGACCTCGTAATTCGTGATTGGTGTGGCATCCGCGAGAGGTTCGTCGAGGTGGTAGACGACGGTTTCGATCTGGTCGACGATATCGCTATCGAGAAGAATCTCCGAATGCCTGCTGCCGAAGCGTTCCGCTGCCAGCCGGGCATAGGATGCATCTGCATCGAAGACGTCCTCCTTCGTGGCTTTTTCGGGATAGGCGGCAGTGAGCGTGGCTGGCGTCGTCGCTGCGATTTCCGAAAGCAGAATCGTGGAGTCGAGCCCGCCGCTGAGCAGCAATCCGAGCGGGACGTCCGAGACGAGCTGGCTGTTTGCCGCCGCCGAGAGACGTTCCCGGCATTCCTCCGGGCTCCATTGCCGCTGCGGGGTTTCCCGGATCCGCTCAGCCAAATCGTAATACCTGCGTATGCGCAATTCCCCATCATGGAATGCCAGGCACTCGCCGGGTTGAAGCTTGTCGATGCCCTGGAAGAATGTCTCTCTGGCCGGATTCCACCGGAACGCCAGGAATGCAGGGAGTGCATCCAGATTCGCCTGCCGGGTGTGGGGCAAGACCGCGGCTATTGCTTTCGCCTCCGAGGCAAAGTAGAGAGTGGTATCGTGAACGGCATAGTACAGCGGCTTGATGCCCAGCCGGTCCCTCGCCGCGAAGAGCTTCCGCTCCCGGTTGTCCCAGATGGCGAACGCAAACTGTCCGTTTAGCAGCTCCAGCGCCGCCTCTCCCCAATATGCATAGGCATACAGCAGGACCTCGGAATCGGTATCCGAAGCGAATCTGCACCCCTGCTTCTCCAGTTCCTCGCGAAGATCGCGGTAGTTGAATATCTCGCCGTTGTAGGTCAGGATGTACCGCCCGTCGCGCGTGACCATGGGCTGGGTGCCGGAGGGCGTGGGATCGATGATGCTGAGCCGCCTGTGGCCGAGACCGGCTCCGCCTGCCTTGGCGAGCCAGATCGCACCCCCATCCGGACCGCGATGATACAGACGCTGCGTCATCTCGCGCAGACGTCGCTCGTCAACCTGACCGATGATGCCGGCTATTCCGCACATTTGCGCTCCAGGAGTTCATGCAGGGTGCCGGAATAGATCTCGGCAAAGCGCTGAATCGTGTAGCCTTCCACGAGCTTCCTGCGGGCTTCGTCGCGCTCCGGGGTGTTGGAGGTAACGGCTTCTTTGAGCGCGGCATGCCATTCATGGGCAGTGCGCGCAGTGGCCGCCATGCCCGGATAGGCCTTCTCCACTTCGATGATCGGAACGGAGACCACCGGCTTTCCGATCGCGAGGTATTCGCGGAATTTAATCGGACAGGAATACCGTATCCATTCCGTCTCCTGCCAGGGCATGATGAGGGCCGCGGCATTCCGGCCTGCGGCTGCGAGTTCGCGCTGCGGCTTCACCGGTACAAAATGCACGTTCCGCATCGCTTCGAGCTCTTCGTAGGTTGACTGCTTGTTTCCGACAAGGACGAACTGCCACTTGGGCTCGCGCTCGGCGAGGCGCTGCAGCAGCGGAGCGTCGAGGAGGTTTTCCATCTGGCCGAAATACAGTATCCGGGGTTCCGGGATACCGGCGAACCAGTCCGGCTCAACGGCGCTGTCATCGAAGAACGCCTCGTTCACCCCGTGCGGGATATACCGGATGCAATCGTTTTGCGTCTTCATGCGCTCCGCGATGCCGATTGACGGGGTGGTGATGCAATCGGCGAGCTGCTGCATTTCCGCATCATGTTCGCTTACCACGGTGAAGTTCATCTTCTCGTAGTACGATCCGAAGAGATCCTTCATGTTGTAGAGAAGCAGCTTGTTCGGGATATGATCGATGAAGAGCCGCGCCGTGGGCAGGGATGCGATGATGATCGGATTCTCTATCCCCAGCTTCCGCATTGCGCGGGAGATACGCCACAGAATCAACCGGCGATTGAACGCGGCGATGAGCCGGACGTTCCATACCGGGATGAAGAACAGTGACAGCACACCGAGCGCCGCCCCGAGGATCCGCAAGCCGCTTGCCATGCTTTGCAGCTTTTTGAGGATACGCCGTCCTAACCGGTTGGCCCCGCCCCCCGGCATTCCAATGCCGATGCTGTTGATGAACAGCACCTTGTTCTCCTGCGAGAGGTACTGGGCGCGGGCATGCTCGGGTTTGACGACATGCGCCCACCAGTCCGATCCGCCGAATACAACGATGCTCTCGCCCTTAAGCTTCATGCAGCGCTCCGGAATAGAGTTGCAGAAGTTTTTCCCATTCCTGCTGCCATGAGAAGCGCTCCTTCGCAGCGTCTGCGAGCAAACGGCCTTTCGTGAGGTTCGTGGCGGCTGCTATCGCCTGCGCGATTGATTCAGGCTCTTCCGGATTGCACCACTTGGCGCAGTTGAACCCCGGCACTGCGTCGCGGAGGCCCGGCACATCGCTGGCAACGAGCGGCAACCCCGCGAAGAGATATTCGTAGAGCTTGTTCGGTGCGGCGTAGCGGTTGTTCATCGTGGTATCCCGGTAGAGGAGGCAGCCGATATATGCGGAACAGGTAAGGGGATAGAGTTCCTCGTACGGCACGCTTCCCATGAGGTGAACGCGCTTCTGGAGACCGTATTGCGAGATGATACGCTCTATGGCCTGCCGGTAGTCTTCCGCTATTCCGCCCAGGAGGGCAAGTTGAAATTCTTCGGGCAAGTGGCGCACGGCTTCGGTCAATTCACGAATGCATCTCGACTCTGTTAGCAGACCCTGATACAGCACGATGACGGCGCTGCCGTCGAGCCCGAGGCGTTCTCTCAGCGCATCGGACTCGGCATACTCGTACACGTTCGGCGGTATATTCCGCACGACAAGCGGCTCCGCCGGAGCGCCGTATTCCTCCCGGTAGATGCGCGCGCGGTTCGGCTCGGGGACAATCATCCCATCGACATACTGCACGATATTCTGCTCCACGCGCCGCCAAAGGCCCATCATCGGAGACATCTCCGCGCCGGCCATGCTCCAGAGCTCATGTGCGTGATAGATGAGCTTGAATCCCTTGCGTCCGATGAGCCGCGTGGGGAGCGCTGCGGGAAGATCGTGTGCTACCACAATATCGACGCGCTGTTTCGCAATGGCAGCTCCCGCACGAATCGTGAACTCCGCATACCGGAGAAGCTTCAGCGGCGCGGTTTGCTTCGCACTGGCCTCGCGCAACCGCATGCGAACCGGCAGAAACTCGACCTCGGGGAATTGCTCGCTCATGCGCTCGAGATCGAGATGATAGTCGGGCGCGATGAGTGCGATATCGAAGGAGCCATAGTCCACGGAACGGAGTTCATGCATGAGCGGCGGCAACTTTGCGGGATTGCCGAAAAAGATATGCACGATCCGGCGTTTCATGCGAGCCTGTTCGCTTCGATGGTACGCTTGTCCATGAGGCCCCGCAAATAGCCTATGACGAGAAAACTATCCTTCACATAGATGAGGGCATACCCGCAGAGCGCCACACCGAAGGGATACTGCCGCCAATCGTATTTCGGCCACAGGTATGCGAAGTAGAGCAGGAACAGGACCGGCAGGATAAGCCTGACCATCGGGAGGAAAATACTTGCGATAACGAGGGCGATACCTGCGATAATCTTCAAGCCGAGCAATGGGTATCGTGAAGGATTCAATCCGGACTCCCCATCGCCAAGACCGTACAAATAATACTGCTTGATGAGTGCGGAAAGCGAAGAGCGCGGATACCACGTGACCTGGGCATCCCATTGGACGATCATCTTCTTGCCGCGCTGTTTCAGCGCTACCACAAGCGCCGTGTCTTCGCCTGCAAAGGTAAGATGTTCAGGGTACATGCCGGCCTCGATGAAGGCGGTTTTACGGACAGCGAATGAGCGGGAGGAGGGAAGGAATGTCTCGGGGTTGAGTTTATGCACGGGTATCTGCGATGCGACGGAACAGCGTTCGAAGAATGTCCGGCCTTCCAGCCGGTACCCGCCGGCGACGGCATCCACCGTTTCGTTCGTGAGCAGCGGCTGTGTGATGAGTTCAAGCCAATTTGCGTCGAGCTTGCAGCCGAAATCGCTGATGGCAAGGACATCATGCTTGGCGTGCTGCACCGCGGTGTTTCGCCCCCGGGCTATTGTTGCATCTTCTTCAGTTAGTACCCGGATCTGCGTCCCCTCAATGCGGATATCCTGCAGCAGCTCTACCGTCCTGTCGCTCGATCCGCCGTCGCAGACGACGATCTCGTCCGGGAGCGCTGTGGATGCGGCAACGCTTGCGAAGAACTCCTCTACAGCCGACTCCTCATTGAGCGTCGTCAGAATGAGCGATACCGGTATGTGAGGCTTGCGTTGTGGCATGTTGATATATCACGGCGATCCCCGCGAATGCGAGACCGAGCAGGAACTGTAACCGTGAAAAATACACATTATTGAGTAGAAACATGGTTCCCATGAAGATGCAGCCGAGGAGCGCAAAACGGAGCTTTTCGTCGGACGATGCGCGGAACAGTACCACCGCCTTGCGCCAAATATTGAACATTGCTGCATAGATGACGATCACGCCGAGGACGCCAATCTTGAGCAGATAGTGGATGGGATCCAGGTGCGCGCTTGTGTGGACGCCTTTCATTTGTTCGACGAGGGAGAACGCGCCGATATCCATAGGGTGATGAATAGCCACCTCGCGCCAGGCCGCGCCCCAGCCGAGTCCCAGGAGCTGCATTCCCTGCTGATCGAGTGTCGCCCAAATGTTGATTGCTTCCAGTATACGCTGCCCGATTGACATATCGCTGTAGAGCTTCACCGCCTCCACCCAGTTGAAGGCCGTACTCAGCACGTAAGAAATCATCTCCTGATTTTCCTCCGTCAGCAGCACGTAATAGAAGAACAGCACCGCCCCAACCGCAAGCAGCACGGCAATCAGGAAGGTGCGCAAGGTCATCTGCTCCCGGAATAAAAAGAAGATCACCCCGAGCGAGACGGCGGAGAACAGGTACGTATTCCGCCCCAGGCCCGCGATGAGAAACACCGCTGCGTACGCAACGAGGAAGTACAGCAGAATCCGCAGCGGCCGTTTGATATCGCGGAACAGGAACACCATGCTCACAGAGAGTACTAAAAGAAATCCCACCAGGGCCGGGTCGCTGCCGAGAAACAGGCGGTAGTACCCGTACCCGGATTCGAAGCCCAATCCCATGAGCTGCCTTCCGATAAAGAAGAACGTCTTGAAGAATATTGTCCCGGCAAACAGCCAGACGGCGATGTAGTAGTCTTCCGGTTTATCAAGGATACGCGATACAACAAAGTAGAAGGCCAGCAGGTACCCGAGCACGCGAATGTCTGCCGCATAGGCGCTGACAGTATGCATATGGAAGGCACCCATCACCATACCGTACAGCCAAATCCCGACGAGCGGCAGGACGAGAATATCGTGCCTGCGGACGAAGGGAATATCCTCCGTCCTGTTTTTGTACCACGCGAGGATCAGGGCCGGGACTGCGAAGATAATCGTGCAGAAATCCAGTAGTCCGACGCCGAATATTCGAACAGCGATAATAGACCCCTGTATGCCTTGCGAGAAGAAGGCGTCCCGGCTGGAGATGACGAACTCTTCATACGCTCCCAGGAAAATGATGAAGAGAAAGAGCGCAAGCCGCAGGTTCGTCGCCAGCAGGACGCCCGCTGCGATAACGAAAAGGGTCGCGATGAAGTACCGGGGTGAATCCAGTACCAACTCCCCGACGGCGGCAAGAAACACAAACATCCCCGCTGCGAGCAGCCATTGCTGCACGCGGGCGTCGGAGACGTATTCCTTAATCCGCGACGATATGACGGCGACCGTTGACATCAGGCAAGCTTTTCGGGCTTTCTGAGGAAGAGGTTCTTGATATCGGTAATATCGGCAGCGGTAATGATTCTGAAAACAAACAGCGAAACCAGGAAGGCAACCGCAACCATCACAATTTGCAGGTACTCACCGGAAACCGGGGCGATATAATACAGTGCCACCGATCCGGCGGCGATAACCGCCACGGCGATAGTCGATGTTCCGCGGAGCCCCAGACTGAAATACTTGATTGAGAGTACGATGTAGATGGCGCTGAGGAGTAGTTCGACTCCGACGACGATCCATGCGACGCCTGCGATTCCAAGATGAGGGTAGAGGATGAACACACAGATCGTCATCAGCGCCACACTCAGAATTGCGAACCTTGCAGCCGACCAGACCTTGCCTCCCGCCATGAGGAGATTGCTCGGAAGCAGGCCGACGGCGAATACCGGTAAATACCAGCAGGCGATTTGCAGGACGGGTATTGCAGCATCGAACTTCTCTCCGAACATCTCGTGCATAAGCACGGGCGCTGATGCGAAGAGCAGGAGTGCAGCGCCGCAGGCAACGACAAAAGTATAGGACTGCACCTTTGTGTAGATACGCTGCAGCTTGTCCCGGTCTTCCGCCAGCAGTCGTGAGAGTACGGGATAGAGCGCCGTACCGATGACGGCGATCACGAACAGCGAGCTATAGACGAGCCGCGTTGCGGATGCATAGAGCCCGCCCGGCTCCTCGCCGCCGATGGCACCGATGTACATCACATCAAGCCGCTGGATGGCGAAATGCGCACTGTTAAACAGCAGGAACGGCATCCCCATAACGAGCAGAGATTTCACAACCGATATGCTTGATCGCAGGCGGACGCGCATGTTGTAGCGGTTTGCCCACACCACGCCTGCAATGTACTTCGCAAGCTGCACGAGCACGGTCACAGCGACG
The DNA here is from genome assembly GCA_002699105.1 of Ectothiorhodospiraceae bacterium. Classification (GTDB taxonomy): domain Bacteria; phylum Bacteroidota; class Ignavibacteria; order SZUA-365. The sequence goes on from PABJ01000207.1 coordinate 7,872, forward strand.
AGTTCCAGTACCCCGCCGCCGCTCAGCATGACGTAGCCGTTCCCGATGACGTACACCAGCATGCAGAGGATCTCGATATACGCAAAGGGATGCAGGAGTTCATGTGCGGAGAGAAGCGCCTTGTAGGAGTTCGCCATGCCGTTGAACACCAGCCCGATGCTGCCGATGGCTATACCGATCAGAATCGTCGTCGAATACCCCGATAGCGTTCCGGTCAGCAGCGCGATTCCTATCAGCGCCACGCCGACGAGAATCTGCAGTGCAAAGAAATTATTGAGATAGACCTCCCCAAGCGACCGGTCCCGGCTGACTTCCTTGATGACATAGTTGGAGACGCCGAGATCGGAGAAGTTCAGATACAGGTTGATGACGCCCATGATAATGGCGTATTGACCGAGTACGGCCACTCCGAGCACCTTCCCGATATACACCACGACAAGGATCGATGCGCCGCGGTACAAAATCTGAGAGACGGTAAGCGACCATACATTGGTCGAAAAACGTTTCGCGGTACCCGTCATAGCGGTACCTACGCCGACTGGTGTTCAGATGGGGAGTCGTTCGCTTCGGGGAGCGGTTCTTCGTTACGGAACCGAATGAGGACAAACAGGACGGCGCCGACGGTCGAAAACAGGACGGTCAGGACCATCCAAAGGGCGCGCTTCGGGGAGGTGCGCTGGATCGCCGGAACGGCTTCATCGAGCACCTGGATCGTGGGGGTGTCCTTCGCCTCCTGAACCCGGTCCTGGTAATACTGCTGATTGAGGAAGAGAATAACCTGCTCGAGCGTTTTGACATTACGCAGAAGTTCTGCCATCTCGCGGGCGACCTCCGGCAAGCGTGCAAAGGGCACGTAGAAATCCTGACTTTCGCCTTCCTTTGGCACATTGAGCTGATCGTAGAGCTCCTGCAACTGGCCGATCTCTGTTTCGAGCTGCTGGATGATCCGGCTGCTTTCGCCGAAGTCCTGCCGCTTCATCGCCAGTTCCAGTTGGGCTTTGTAGATCTGATCCTTGAGCGTGGTCGCGCCTTCGAGGGCGGCTTCCATCTGGCGCTCAAGGAATACCGACTTGTTCTCACTCTGGAAGGCGACGAGCTGGTTGTAGGCGGTGTCGAGTTCGGTCTGCGTCCGCTGGAGTTCGTTCTCGACGAACTGCCTCGATTGGCGCGCGCGGGAAATCATTTTCTCGCGGTTCACGCGGTCCATCCAGTAGACGTATTTATTGGCGAGCGTAGCCGCGAATGCTTTGATACTGTCGATCTCGGCGTCGTTTGCGAAGAACCCGGTCTTTAATGTCACGGAGACCTTGATCAGCCCGTCCTTGGTTGCTTCGAAGACGGTGGATTCGTGCAGCGGCTCGATTGCGAACCTGTAGGAATCGCCTTCGTCTATGCCGTAGAAGTCATCCAGGTTTTGCGTGACGATCAGGCTTTCAGCGACGGTCCTGCTTTGCAGCACCTGGACGTACAGATCGGAAGGCCGGGAGCCGAACCCGAATGTGGATGAGATATCCATGAGCGGGAGATTGCTGCCCGATAGCAGCGACGCCAACCCCATGCTGGATTTTTCCTCCTGCGGAGGGAGCATCGTTACGGTGGAAGTAAACGATTGCGGCATAATCAGCACGTAGGCGAGCATCGCGACGGTGACTGCACCGGCAATGCGAACGACCGTTTTTCTGTGGCCCCAAATGGTGTTCCACAGGTCTTTGTATTGCGGGAGCTGCTTCAGCAGTGGCGTATTCTGGTCGGTCATTTAGTTAATCCGTGAGACAGCTATCACAATACCAAGAATACCGGCTATTTGGCTCAACACGCCCAGGCCTTCCAATGCGATCTCCCAGAACTTCACCTCAGGCTCTTCCGGAACCCAGATGGTGTCGCCGGGCTCAAGCGAGTAGTCGTCGTAATCTTCTGCGTCGACAAGCTCACCGGTACGCGCTTTTATAACACGCACGTCTCCGTCCTCCGCCCGCCAGCCGTACCCGCCTGCCGCGGTGATGTAATCCTCGAATATCCACTCATCCGTAAATATGATGTTCCCGGGGTTGTTCACGCGCCCGATAACACGGATGTAGTTCTTGAGCTTCGGAATCTCTATATAGTCGCCGTCCCGGAGGTAGAGGTCTTCGGTTGTGTCGTTCGCAAGGAAGAGCTTCTTGAAATTCACGACCATCTGTCCGACCCGCTCGCGGGATCGCGCCTTGAAGTACTCGTATTCGTCCTCCTGCATATCGGCAGGGGATATCTGTTTCAAGCGCTCGAATTCCTTGTCCCGCTCGGTTTCGTCGGTGCGGCGGGTGATGGATGCCTCTTCGAGCGAGGCATCGGCGGTAAAGCCGCCCGCTTGTTCGATGATATCGCTGAGTTTGGTCGTCCCCTCGAGGATCGAATAGCTTCCCTCATAGTTTACTTCGCCTTCGATCACGATAAGATCATGGCGGCGGAATTGAGGAATCTCACGTATCAGCACCAGATCCTTGGGCTGAAGCTCGATATCGGCATTCGGATTTGTATCGTAGTTGGTGATGCTCAAATGGATAGAGCTGGTCGTAATGTGATCGGGATTGAACCGGACGATCTCGATGCTATCGAGGAACGCAGCGGCCTTCAGGCCCTGGCATACTTCGATTGCGCTGCGCAGTGTTTCGCCGGGTTTGTAGTCCATCCATCCCGAGTTGTTCACGGCTCCGAACACGCCAACCGACATGTCCTTCTTCGGGAAATAAATCACATCGCCGCTGTTGACGAACGGATTTGCATCCAGATCGCCGATACGGTAGAAGCGCTGTAAATCTGCGATCGCACGCACCCCGTGCGGCCCGCGTACGACGATATTGCGCAGCGATGTCGTATCCTTTATCTCCCCGCCCGTCATGTCGAGGGCTTCCGAGACGCGCGCCGTTGCCGGCAATATGACGACCCCTGGTTTGCGAATCGCCCCGGATACGGTGACTTTCACTTTGCGTGGTTTATACAGGCTGACGAGAATCTCCCCGCTGCGAACTTCGCGGCGCAGCAGCTCGCGCAGGAGCTGCCTCACTTCAAGCAAGGTGGATTTTCGAATATCCACCTTTCCGATCATCGGTACGACGATGGTCCCGTCGCTGTGGACCGGGAGCGTGTAGTTATAGTATTGGGTTGCGAAGATGCTGATCGTCAGCATATCTCCCGGCCCCACGATATAGACGCTGTCGACGACCGGTACTTCAATCGCAGCCTCGCCGGCAAGCACGGGTGTTTCCCTGTTCTGCTTCTGCTCATCCTCGCGCTCTGCGTCCCGCCTGTCGGTTTGTGCATACACCGAGCCGCACAAAAGCGCCGTTGCAAACAGCAAAAGCACCGACCAACGGGAAGTGAACGGAAACCATCCGGCGGATGGCATATATGTATCGTGAGATTGAGCTTTCACCATTCCGGTGCTAAGATACCCAGAGTACAAGCTGATTGATTTGAAATACTGAAAATAGAGCTTTTGGTGGAGTGGGTCTGACGCGGGGTACCGAGGGCGGGACTCGAACCCGCACGGACTTTTCGGTCCAAAGGATTTTAAGTCCTTCGCGTCTACCAATTCCGCCACCCCGGCGCTCGCCGTGTGGTGCAGCCGCACCACAGCGCAAAAAAAGAGAGGCGACGATCGGATTCGAACCGATGAATAACGCTTTTGCAGAGCGTCCCCTTAAGCCACTTGGGTACGTCGCCATTCGAACTTTTAATATAGGGTGCGAGGGTTTGAAAAGCAACGCATCTGCCCCTCAGGTCGTTGAAAGGCGGGTTTATGAAATCCCCCGCAATCTTTCCATATTAGATGTACCTATCAGAACACCTTTACATTACAACCGAATTACAGCTAATGGAAGAACGCAGGACTTGGGATCAGTATTTCATGGGTATTGCTCAGATGGTTGCGGAGCGCGCCACATGTACCCGTGCCAAGATCGGCGCTGTCATCGTCAAGGATAAGAACATCATCGCGACAGGCTATAACGGCTCCCCGGCCGGTCATCCCCACTGCACGGATGTTGGGTGTCTTATCTATGTTTCAAGGAATCCCGACGGTGAGGAAGAGGAAAACTGCTTCCGTACGATTCATGCCGAGATTAATGCTATTACGCAGGCAGCGAAGAACGGCGTCGGGATCGATGATGCAGATATCTATATCACCGCCAGCCCTTGCTATCATTGCCTGAAGACCTTACTCAACACCGGCATCAAGCGCATCTACTACCGTAAACCGTACAAGCTGGAAAAAATAAAGCCCCTTATCGAACATTCCGATATGGAGCTTATTCAAATTCCGTAGGAAGGGCGTAGCGAGAGGGTTTACGCTCCCCAAACGCCGTTGGTGCGCAATACGCTGTGGGATATGACGAGCTTCTGGATTTCAGAGGTTCCTTCGAATATCCTGTTGATGCGGCTATCGCGGTACATTCTCTCGATCGGGATCTCCCGCGAATACCCCATCCCGCCATGGATCTGCACGGCATAATCAACAACCTTATCAAGACCCTCGCTGCAGAAGAGCTTCACCGCTGCTGCCTCGGTCGATACCTTCTTGCCTTCATCGTACGCGGTAGCGGTTCGGTACACCAGCGATTCCATTGCAAAGATGGTGGTGTACATTTCGGAGAGCATGAACTGCACTGCTTCGAAGTTGGCAATCGGGGCGTCGAACTGCTTGCGTTCCTTGGCGTACTTCGCCGATAGTTCGAGCGCTTCTTTCGCAGCGCCGACACAGCATGCACCGAGGCCGAGACGGCCTGCATCGAGCGTCTTCATTGCGACGATAAACCCTCTTCCATCGGCACCGATAAGGTTCTCTTCCGGCACCCGGACGTTATCCAGCGTGATAGCATTGGTCATACTTCCGCGAATGCCCATCTTCTTTTCGGCCGGGCCTGCTTTGTAACCGTCCCACTGCGTTTCCACAACGAATGCAGAAATGCCGCGTTCCGTGCGTGCGAATACGGAGACGATATCCGCGATGCCGCCGTTGGTGATCCACAGCTTCTCGCCGTTGAGAATGTAATGATCGCCATCCTTGGCTGCTTTGGTCCGGACATTGAAGGAATCCGAGCCCGCAGAGGCTTCCGTCAGGGCGAAGGCCCCGAGCTTCTCGCCGGTTGCAAGAGGAACGAGGTACTTCTGCTTCAATTCCTCGGTACCGCCGATGTAAATCGCATTCGATCCGATGGACTGATGCGCACCGATCAGCGTCGATGTCGATAGGCACCCTCTCCCCATTTCTTCCTGGGCAATGCAGTATCCGACCTCGCCGAAGCCGCCGCCGCCGTATTCATCCGGGAATGCGGTACCAAGGAGGCCGACTTCGCCGAGTTTCTTTATAAGATCCTCGGGGATCTTCTCGTTTTCGTCAATATCGCGGGCAATAGGCTTGACTTCGGTGTTCACAAAGTCGCGGACCATTTCCCTGAGCATATTTTGCTCTTCGGTAAAAACTAAACCAATCATCGTAAACCAGTAGTGTTAATCTATGGACTGACTCGTGAGGAGGTGCTCCTCAGTACTTAAGTAGCAGTATGATACGATTGGGCAGGCGCCATCAGGATACGTCCGTCGGATCCCATGAGCTTTCTGCCAGGAGGCGCAGATCGGAGTATTGGTACGGGTTCTGCTGGCCTATGTAACTTACCTTGCTCTCGCCTCCATCGACCCCTATAATGTTACCATTGATGAAATCGGCACCTGAATCTACCAATGTAAGGACGGCTTTCGCCACATCCTCAGGGTGGGTTGCCCGCGAAAGGGGATTCTTCGCAATGGCGGCAATAAGCATATTTCGTGCGCCTGGAATTTTATTCAGTGCGGGTGTATCGGTCACACCGGCTAGTAGTGCATTCGCAATAATGCCGCGCGGGCCTAATTCGAGCGCCAGTTGACGGATGTAGGATTCAAGCGCTGCTTTCGCCGCAGACACCGCCCCGTAAAAGGGGAGGTTCAGACTTGCACCGTCGCTTGTCATTGCGAATATCCGCGCGCCGCGGCCAAGCAAATGCCTCCGGACACAATCTTGCGTCCAATAAATGAGCGAATTCGCCATGACGTCGAGCGTCATTTCCAACTGCTGCTTGGTTATCATTTCCTCGCTCGATCTCCCGACAAGCGGCTTCAATGTGCCAAACGCAAGGGAGTGGAAAAGAACCCTGATTTCAGGACGCCCTTCTCTGTGGACGTTATCGACGAAGTCGTCTAATGCTTCATGCCGTTTGACCGGATCTGCAGCATTGATATTGTGAAATATCGCAGAATGCCCGGTGGACTTGATATCTTCTATCAGTTCCTCCACCGCGCCCATGGTCGCCTTGCGGTCCAAATGGATACCAAGAATATTGTATCCATTATGTGCCAAATGCCTGGCTGTGGCTGCACCGAACCCTGAGGAAGCTCCGAGTATAAGCGCCCACTGCTTTGGGTCCTTCCTGGTCATACGTATGTATATCGTTCGTTCATTCCTGAAAAAACAACAAGATAGAAAGTTCTCCGCTACAGTCAAAGAACCTGAATTACCGCGGAGCGCCACAAACGTGCGTCTTCCGTGCCATACTTCTCATTGGAAAAGGGGAGACGGCTATGTACATTAGGAGTCTGTAATCACGATTTTGCTTACCGAGTTTTACGCATGTCGCTGCTCAATCAAGAAGGAATCAACTGCAAGAAATTCACCGGATACAAGCCCTGTATTCCGGGTGTGGACTGCACCGAAGAATGCCAATCGCACGAGCCCATCGGTACGAGAATCCTCATTATCAACCTCGATGCAATGGGAGATGTGCTTATGACGACGGCGCAGCTTCCGGGCTTGAAACGGGAGTACCCGGAAAGCCAGATATTCTGGATTACCCTGCCAAGTACGGTGCCGCTTCTCCAGAATAATCCGTTCATCGATAGAGTCTTTGGATGGAACGAAGAAAACCGGCTTGTACTGACGCAGCAGCGGTTCGATGTTGTACTCAACGCCGATAAGTCTGACCGAGCCTGTGCGTTTGTGAAAAGGTTGGAAGCCGGAGAAGTTCGCGGCTTCACGCTCAGCGACCGCGGCCAGATTATTCCGGCGAACGAAGAAGCGCTGTACAACTTCAAGATGGGGCTGGACGACCATCTGAAGTTCCGTGTGAATGAGCGCACCGGGCAGGACATCCTTGCGGAAACCTGGAAACTGCCGTACCAGCGCGATGAATATTCCTTGCTACTCTCGCTCGAAGAGGAAGCGTTCTGCCTGGACAGGAAGAAAGCATGGGGCCTTGAAGAGAAAGTTGTGGTCGGTTTGAACACCGGCTGTGCCCCGTTGTACCCGAATAAGAAGATGAAAGTCGAACAGCACGTCGAACTTATCGATATGCTTGCGGCGGATGAGCGGCTGGTGTTTCTGCTATTGGGTGGCAAAGAAGACACCCGCAGAAACGACAACATCGCGCTCGAATTCGCGGATCTCAGCTCCAGGGTTATCGCAACACCCACCCAGGAAGGTTTGCGGCGCGGAATGTGCTACGAGAACCTCTGCGATATCATCGTTACCGGCGATACCTACGGCATGCATCTCGGCATTGCACTCAAGAAGCATGTCCTTGCGTGGTTCGGCTTAAGCTGTTGGACGGAGATCGACCTCTACGACCGCGGGAAGAAATTCTACCAACCGGACCTGACCTGCTCCCCGTGCTGGAAGAAGGAGTGTCCGTATAATCTGGAATGCATCTCCCGTATCGACCTTCGCGCCATTGCCGATGAAGTAATTGCCTTTGCCGATTCTCAACACCAGGCCCTTGTAGCAGCATGAAGCAACACAGTATCCCGGGATTCGCCATTCTGTTGATTATCCTCATTGCGGGGTGCAGTAAGTCACCTACCATTGAAGGGGAGTGGGCGAACGAGAACGGCAGCACGATGGAATTCAAGCAAGATGGGGCGGTTGTTCTGGGTCAGGAGGAGACCGAGATGAACAATGAGGGCACATACCATTGGAGCGGCGATACACTCATCGTATCCTCCACCCCTGATACGCCCGAAGGTATGTATAACTCATTCACCTTCCTGCAGGCAGGCGATAGTCTTCATCTGCTTGAGATGCGATTGCATCGCGAAGGACAGGAAGCTGCCATATCGGGCCATGAACTTGCAGCAAGGTTGGGGAAGGAAACGTCGGAACTGGCTTTTGTGAGAACTTCCGGGGAGAAGGAATGATGAGCGCCAGGCAAATACTACCGTCTTCCCGCCCTGTAATTTCGCCTTCGCTGCTATCGAGCGATTTCGCACGGCTCGCCGAGGAGATCTCCGCGGTGGAAGAAGGCGGCGCCGATCTGCTCCACGTCGATGTGATGGACGGGCACTTTGTCCCGAATCTCACTATCGGTTTGCCGGTCATCCGGGCAATCAATAAGTACGCGAGTAAACCGCTGGACGTCCATTTGATGATAACGAACGCCGAGCAGTATTTGCAGGAATACAAAGACGCCGGCGCCGACATTCTCACGGTCCATCAGGAAGCGTGTACGCATCTGCACAGGACTTTAACGGCAATCCGCGACCTCGGGATGGCAGCAGGTGTGAGCATCAATCCTGCAACCCCGGTTTCCACGCTCTCCGAGATCATCCGTGAATGCGATCTCGTACTTGTCATGTCGGTGAACCCGGGCTTCGGCGGACAGTCGTTTATCGAACACACACATTCAAAACTCAGGGAACTGCGTTCACTCATTGCCGAGAGTGGCTCAAGTGCTGTCATCGAAGTCGACGGCGGCGTCACGAAGGATAACGCAGCGGCAATTGTCGACTCAGGCGCCGATGTGCTGGTATCGGGCTCGGCAATATTCGGTGCTGACAATTATCGGGACTACATCAATGCAATGAAGGGAGTCCAATAAATCAATGAAGGCGAAGCTGTATTGCACCAGCGGCAAGTACGAAGGCAAGACCTACCATATCAAAAGCGAAGCCACCATCGGGCGCAGCGGCGAGAATGACATTGTGCTGGACGAGATGGTTGTTTCGAACAGCCACGCAAGAATTTACTTCGATACCGGCGACAAGCAGTTCTACATCGATGACCTAAACAGCCGTACAGGCATTATGATCGGGGAGGATTTTGTTGAGGAGCGGCATCCGCTGAACGAAGGCGACATCTTAACGATCGGGAATGCCTTTGAATTCCGCTTCATGATCGCAAAAACCGCGCAAGAGCCCGCAGAAGCCAAGCCCTCCACAGCCGATGAGCAGCCCCGCACAAGCAAGGCCCCCGAGTCTGAGACCGATCTCGTAGCGGATGTCCCATCTGAAAAACTCCAGGATCGGACCAGCGAAGCAGAGGAAGCCGCACAAACTGCAAAGCCTGAAAAAGCTGAAAAGCCTGCGAAGGCTGATACATCTGAAGAGGAACCGGAATCCGATGAAGAACGCGTCTCTGCGTTTTACTTCGAAAGTACATCGCTGGACGGAACGGAAGAACACCATTCCCTTATTACCGGTGTGAATCTCGTTGGACGCGAAGCCTCGAACAGGCTGATCCTCAAGGACGGTTCGGTATCGCGGCATCACGCTGTTGTCATTGCGAAGAGCAATGAAGTGATCGTACGCGACCTCGACAGCAAGAACGGCACCTACGTGGACGGGGACAAGGTGACGGAAGATACTGCGGCAAGCGAGGGCGCACGTATCATGTTCGGTCTAGTCAGTTTCACGCTACGAAGAAAAGCCTGATCCTCCTTATAAAAGGGCTATAAGCCCTGTTAATCCTTAATAAAACTTTGTGCCAAGTTTGTCTTTCAGGGACTCAATAGGCATATTTGCACAAACGACAACGATTATCACCACTTAAATCGGATAGATTCTACCCCGTAAACCGCGTTCACGGTTTCTGTCTGGGTAATAGTCGGAAGTGCATGCACTCTGGACCGTGTCCATACTACGACGGACCGTATCCACAGCATAACAGTAGCAGCCAATAGGGTGTATGAATTTGGAGGAGGGGAGCAAATCCCGAAGTGCCATTTAGTCGTTTACATATTGCGACGCAGCCGATAGGGTGCGTTTGAACTGAGACAAACGTTCAGGATTGTATTTAGAGGAGCGAGCAGGTACGTGGACTACATCATTGGTAAGGTCATAGACGGGTACAAAATCGAGAAGGTGCTCGGTCAGGGCGGCATGGGGACGGTGTATCTTGCAAAAGACACGACCCTTGACCGAGACGTCGCTCTGAAGATCATGGATACCCGCCTCACCGGAGACGATACGTTTCTGAAACGGTTCCAGTCCGAAGCACGCGCACTTGCCAAACTTCAAAATCCGCATATCGTATCGATTTATGCCCTCCGCGAGACGCAGATTGGGCTATTTATCGTCATGGAATACGTCGATGGCGGCACATTGGCGGACCGATTGGAAGAGAAGGGCGCGCTCGATCTTCACACGACGATGAAGATGTTCAAGGAGATATTGAACGCGCTTTCACACGCGCATGAAGCCGGCATCATCCACAGGGATATCAAGCCCGGCAATATCATGGTGAATCAAGCCGGACAGGTCAAGGTCACTGATTTCGGGCTCGCGAAAATGCAGGAGCAGGCTTCGGCTGTGACAATGACCGTCGGGACCGGCGGTACGCTCTTCTACATGTCCCCCGAACAGGTCAGGGGCTTGGCCAACGTCGATCAGCGCGGCGACTTGTATTCTCTCGGCATCACACTCTACGAGACGTTGACGGGCACGACGCCGTTCTCCGATACAGAATCGGATTTCGAGATTCGCCAGAACATTGTTGAAGGCAAGGTAACCCCGCCCGATAAGCTCAATCCGCATATCCCCAAAGAGCTCTCGAAGATCATCATGAAATCGATCGACAAGAGCGCAGACAAGCGGTATCAGACGGCCGCCGAGATGTGGAAGGCGATGGAGCAGGTGAGGATTCCTGTCATGGGGACCGCCGGAGAAATGGCGTCTGCGGCCGCGGCATCGTCTTCCGGCGATAGCTCTTTTATCCCGAAACCTGTGATTTTCGGTGCGATAGGTTTAGTCCTCGTCGGAGTGCTATATCTCGTCTTCGGTGTGTTGATGGTAGGAGAATCCCCATCTACTGTCTCGATCTCATCCTCGCCTGATGGCGCTGAAGTGGAAATCAACGGCAACGTCGTTGGAACAACGCCCCTCTCCGACGTGGAGGTCGAGACCGGACGAAATCTTGTCCGCGTCACAAAGGATGATTTCCAGGCCGCAGATACGTTGATACAGATCGAAGAAGGACAGGCGATATCCTTCGCAATGGCGCTGCAGGCAACGTTACCGGGAATGGAAGAGGAGCCAATTGCCCAGAGCGGCCAGACAGATGAACAGCCTACCCCTGAAGGCACACCGCCGCAGAATACGGGATCGTCAGGATCCGGTTCTTCGGGGCAGTCGTCGGGCAATCAGACGCAAAGCATGGGCCGCGTCGAGTTCAGTGTCGTTCCTGCAGGGACGGTGGCCGTCGGAGGGAGTGAATCCTCCGCATCGCTCGGTTCTCCTTTCCGGGCCGAACTCAGGGCCGGCGAGTATACCGTGAAGTTCACCCATCCGCAGCATGGAACAAAGACGCAGACGATACGCGTACCATCTGGGAAGACAATTGCCAGAACATGTTACTTCGAACAGTACGTCAACATACAGGCCAACCCTGTATGGGGGACGATATATATCGACGGTGCGAATACAGGCATGTACACGCCGAAAGACCGCATCCCGATCCCCGTGGGTTCACATTCCATTACCGTGAAACGCGACGGGTATAACACGGAAGAAGGCGTGAAGAGCGTCAATGTGCGCCCGGTCTTCCAGGAAAAGGTGCACACATTGATTTTTACCCTGATGAAAAATTAGCAGCAACAATATGGACGGCGAATAAACGTGACGAGGAACATCATGAATAACTATAGACGACAGCTTGCAGGCGCGGCAGCTCTTGCGCTGCTGATGCTATTCGGCAGTGCGGCAGACCAGACCGCTTTTGCACAGAAAGACGGCGGCCCGATGCTCAAGGCGAAATCACTGTATGCCTCAGCGCAGTACGATGAGGTGATCAACACATTGAGCGGCTACGTCGACGACGCGTCGGTGCCGAAGGATGATAAGAAGGAAGGCTACCTTTTGCTCGGGCGATCCTACCTGGCAAAGGATAAGATGGATCGCGCCCGCTCGGCAATCGAAAATCTCCTTTCGCTGGAACCGCCCGTTATCGAGCCCGATCCCGACCGCGAATGCCCGCCCCTTATGAAGATTTACTACGACGTCCGGAAATCGAAGTCTGGAAACTACGCCATCGAACGGCCAGACCCCGGCATCCAGACGATCGCAGTGCTCGACTTCATGAATCGGTCCATTCAGGATCACGACAAGTACGATCCGATGGAAAAAGGGTTTGCTGAACTGATGATCAACGAGCTTCAGGGCAATGTGCAGTTAAAGCTTGTCGAGCGCGAACGGATCTCCTGGATCCTCGACGAGATAGGCATGGAGAATAATCCGGAGCTGTTCGATGAAGGGACTGCGGTTCGTCTCGGGAAGCAGCTTGGCGTCCATACGGTGCTCCTCGGCAGCTTCATCGTGATGAACGACCAGATCAAGCTCTTGACCCGCCTCGTGAAAGTGGAAACAAGCGAAATCCTGGCGACAGAAGAAGCAACCGGCGACGTGGATGAGTTTTTCGACCTGACCGACGAGCTCGGAATAAAGGTCGCGAAGAAAATCAACGTTACCATCGCCAAGAGCGATACGAAAACCGAAGAAAAAACGAAATCGCTCGATGCGATGCTCCGCTACTCCGAAGGGCTTGCGCTCGTGGAGCGCGGCGACTACGAAGAAGCCTATCAGAAGTTTATGGCCGCACTGAAGGCCGATCCTAGCTACCAGAAGGCGAAGGATCGTGCAGATAGCTTGAAACCACTTATTGGATAATTTTGTGAAGACCCTATCACGTTCTTATACCGGCGCCCTTGCTTCTGCATTGGCGCTCTTGATACTCGCAGGCTGCGCTACGACGGACATCCCTGAATCGCCGGATGACCGCCTGGAGCGCATCGCTGAATTGCAGCAGCGTCTGACTGTGAACCCGAATAATCCCGAAGCTCTTCGCGATCTCGGCATTATTTATTTTCAGTCCTCAAGGTTCTATCTCGCGGACAGCCTGCTGACCGAATCCTTGAAGCACGAAAGCCGGGATGCAAAGACGCGATTCTATCTCGGCATGGCGCAGGAGTCCCGCGGAGACACCGCCGAAGCGCTGGAGACATACATCCATTACGAAGACTACTCGGCGCTGACCCCATACCGCAACTTGATGCAGGGGCGCTATCATGCCCTCTCTCAGGCTGTGATATCGAACCAGTTTCAAACGCTCCTGGCTCGGGAGCAGGAACTCACGCAGAACGATATCACCGAGAATTCCATCGCGGTGTTTCCGCTGCAGTACAATGCACAGAACCCGGAGTACGCTACTCTCGGTCCGGCACTGAGCGAGATGATCATCATCGATCTCGGTCAGGTTGGACGACTGAGACCCCTGGAGCGGATACGCATCCGTGCCCTGCTCAACGAGCTTGAGTTCGCAGAATCCCCGATGGTCGACGCTTCATCCGCACCGAGAATGGGGAAGCTGCTCAGCTCGAACCACATCGTCAGCGGTTCGTACGGCGTGAGCGGCGAGGAGAATTTCAGGATGGATGTCGCCGATTACGATGCATTAAAAGCAGAACAGTCGGCAACGATTTCCGAGTCGGATGAGCTGGCGAATATCTTCAAGGCGCAGAAGCAGGTTGTCTTTGCGCTTGTAAACGAGATTGGAATCGAATTGACGCCGCTCGAACGCGAGCGCATAGAACGAGTGCCGACGAATAACCTGCAGGCGTTCATTCTCTACAGCATCGGACTTGAGAAGGAAGACGCCCTCGATTACCGCGCTGCCCTCGTGTACTATAATCAATCGAGCGAACTCGAC